>CAJOPI010000238.1 GCA_905236275.1 uncultured Lachnospiraceae bacterium
ATGCTTGCATGCTATTCTGATTGGATACGTGAAAACTTTCATTCATAGCTCATGAAAAGGTTCCTAAGAGGAGGGTGATTATGAAAAGAAGTATTATAAGGAAAATTATTGCTGCGGCAGTTGTAATGTCTCTTGCAGCAGCAGTGACAGGCTGCGGAAGCACAGCAGAGAATGGAGCTTCTACAACGGCAAGCGAGGCAAAGGGAGAAACAGTAGCAACGGCAGCAGCTGATAATGGCGAGACTAAGGACAGCGCGGCTTCCGGACAGACCTATAAGGTCGGTATCGTGCAGTATGTCGATGATGCTTCCTTAAACCAGATTGAAAAAGCAATTGAGAAGGAGCTTGACGCAAAGGGCGCAGAACTCGGAGTGACCTTTGATTATGCTGATTATACTTCAAACGGTCAGGCAGACGCTACGGTATTGAACCAGATTGCGGCAGACCTTATCGCAGATAATGTTGATATCATTATCCCTATTGCTACGCCTACAGCACTTATCATGCAGACAGCAACCGAAGAAAATAAGATACCGGTTGTTTTTTCGGCTGTTTCAGACCCTATAACGGCAGGGCTTGTGGAGTCTCTTGATGCTCCGGGCGCAAATATCACAGGTACTTCGGACGGATTGAATACCGAGGCAGTTATGAATCTTATAACTACCGTAAAACCTGAAATAAAGAAGATAGGTCTTCTTTACAATAACAGCGAAGATGCTTCGACAACTCCTATAGCAGAGGCTAAGGAATACTGCGAGAAGAACGGTATCGAATACGTTGAAAAGACAGGTACAAATAATGATGAAGTCATTCAGGCGGCAGATGCGCTTGTGGCTGAGAAGGTCGAGGCAGTATTTACACCTACCGACAATACGATAATGACTGCCGAACTCTCAATCTATGAGAAATTTATAGATGCCGGCATTCCCCATTTCTGCGGTGCGGACTCATTTGCACTTAACGGAGCTTTTCTGGGATATGGTGTTAATTATGAGGAACTCGGAACCGTAACGGCTGATATGGCAGCAGATATCCTTGTGAACGGCAAAGATCCTGCATCAATAGGTGTAGAGAAGCTTGATAACGGTATCGCAACCGTAAACAGCGAGACAGCAGAGGCACTTTCGATTGACTACTCTGTAATCTCTGATAAATGCGAGGAAGTAAAAGAAGTAAAAACTGCGGAGAATTTTGAATAACAATGTCATCAATAATTATTACATCTTTTGAGCTGGGCGCCATTTATGCACTTGTGGCGCTCGCTCTCTTTATATCTTTTTCACTTTTGAACATTGCAGACCTGTCAACCGACGGCTGCTTTACACTCGGCTGTGCAGTGGGCGCACTCGTAACGATTTCGGGAAGTCCCTTGCTTGCGCTTCCGGCTGCTATGGCGGCGGGTGTAATTTCGGGCCTTGTAACTGCCGTCTTGCAGACAAAACTCGGCGTGCAGTCGATTTTAGCAGGAATAATTGTGAATACGGGACTTTACACCATTAACTTTATGGTTATGGGGCGTAAGTCAAACCTGAATGTGGTTAAAAAGGATACGATTTTTACTCTTTTTGACGGTATTTCAAATGCCGAATGGTTTCATAAGGGCTCAAAGCTTATAATTATGCTGATAATTGCACTTCTTATCTGTGCAGCCCTTAACTGGTTTCTGAATACTACGCTGGGACTCAGTATCAGAGCGACCGGCGATAATGAAAATATGGTAAAGGCATCAAGCATAAATCCTAACTTTACGATAATGGTAGGACTTTGCGTATCGGGCTCGCTTACTGCACTTGCAGGCGCACTGATTGCGCAGTATCAGAAGTCGGCTGATATAAATTTCGGAACGGGACAGGTTACTATCGCACTGGCATCGCTTATGATAGGACAGACGCTTATAAGAAAAGGCGGAATTTTGAAAAAGACGATTGGCGTTGTCATGGGTTCATGCCTTTACAGACTTATTGTTGCGATAGCTTTGAGGTTCAATCTGCCTGCCGAGGCATTGAAGCTTACAAGTGCGATAATCGTAACCATTGCTATTTCAGCACCTTATGTCAAGAGCAGAATAGCGGTACACAAAAGACAGTTGGAGGTGCGCAGAAATGCTTGACTTGGAACATATAAGCAAGACCTTTGCTCCGGGAACGATAAATGAAAGGAAAGCACTGGTAAACGTTTCACTTCATTTGGAGGACGGAGATTTTGCAACTATAGTCGGGACGAACGGAGCCGGAAAAAGTACGCTTTTCAATGCTATAACCGGTGCTTTTGATGTTGATGAGGGCAAAATAGTTCTCGGAGGCGAGGACATAACTTTCAAAAAAGAATATGTGCGCAGTCGGGTCATAGGACATCTGTTTCAGGATCCGCTTATGGGAACCGCACCACACATGTCGATAGAGGAGAACCTTTCGCTTGCCTATCTGCGTGCGTCCGGCAGCAAAATCAGGCTCTTTTCGACTATTTCAAAAAAGGACAGGGATTTTTTCAGAGAGCATCTTTCACTCCTGCAAATGGATCTGGAAAATCGTATGAATTCGCCGGTGGGTCTTCTTTCCGGCGGGCAGAGACAGGCTCTGACGCTTCTTATGGCGACTATGGTTACGCCAAAAATACTTCTGCTTGATGAACATACGGCAGCCCTTGACCCTGCTACCGCGGATAAGGTGCTTGAGCTTACAAAGAGTATCGTCAGCGAGCGGAATATAACCTGTCTCATGATTACACACAATATGCATCAGGCACTGGAGCTGGGAAACAGAACCCTCATGATGAACGGCGGCAGGATAATCCTTGACATCAGCGGTGAGGAAAGAAGAAAGGAGACGGTTCAGTCGTTGCTTGAACGCTTCAAGATAGAAGCCGGTAAGGAACTTGATAATGACAGGATTTTGCTGTCATAGGATTTATAGGATTTAAGGACGGATATTTATTTTGACAGAACGATTAAACGGAAAAAAAGAGAAAAAACGAAAAAGGTCAAAGTCGCGTTGTCCTGTATTTTCGCTTTGCGGAGCTTGCTCACATATTGATGTGCCCTACGAGGAACAGCTCTCCTCTAAGCTCGGAAGTATGATAAAACTGCTTGGAAAATACGCGCACGTTGACCCTGTGGTTGGCATGAAAAATCCCTATCATTACCGTTGCAAGGTAAATGCTGTTTTGAAGCAAAAATATGACGGGACTATTGAGGGTGGAAATTATTCAGAGCATACTCATAAGATTGTGCCGGTGGAAAAATGCTATATAGAGGACGTAACGGCTGACAGAGTTATCGTTGACACGCAGAAGCTTATGTCTTCTTTCAAGATGAAGGTCTACAACGAACGAAACGGATATGGAAATATCCGATATCTTATGGTGCGCGTAGGCAGACAGACAGGCGAGCTTATGCTTATAATTGTCACACGTTCGCCTGTGATGCCTTCGAAGAACAATTTCGTCAAAGCTCTTTTGAAAATTCATCCCGAAATAACAACAATAGTTCAGAATATCAACGACAGAACGGATTCTATGATTTTGGGAAATCGGGAAAATGTTCTTTATGGCAAGGGCTATATCGAGGACGAGCTTTGCGGTAGAAGGTTCAGGATTTCGCCCCGTTCTTTCTATCAGGTCAATCCTATAATTGCTGAGAAGATTTATAGAAAAGCCATTGATGCTGCGAGGATTTCTCCGAAGGACACTGTGATCGATGCTTACTGCGGTACTGGAACCATAGGCATTGTTACTGCTGCCGATGCAGGAAAGGTTATCGGAGTAGAGCTGAACTCTGATGCCATAAGAGACGCAAATGTAAACGCAAGGCTTAACGCTGTTGAAAATATCGAATTTTACAATGAAGATGCGGGAAAATTCATGGAAGAATACTATTCGGAAGGCGGCAGGGTTGACGTGGTCCTCATGGACCCTCCGAGAGCCGGCGCAGACAGCAAATTCCTGAACACGCTGCTTAAACTTAAGCCGGAGCGTATTTCGTACGTTTCCTGTAATCCGATAACACTCGAGCGAGATTTGGCCATACTCACCGCATCAGGTGAATATAAGGTAAATACCATTACGCCTTTTGACTTGTTTCCGTTTACTGAGAATACAGAGATAGTTGCTTCGCTGACACAAGCGGAAGAGAAAAATTAAGGAGGAAAAGAGAATGGATTACGCTAAGGAGTCACTTAAACTGCACTATGAATGGAAGGGTAAGTATGAGATTAAGCTCAGGGCAGCTGTTGACAGTTCGGAAGCACTGAGCCTTGCATATACGCCTGGAGTTGCCCAGCCCTGTCTTGAAATCCAAAAGGATATAAATAAGAGCTATGAGCTCACAAGAAGGTGGAATACGGTTGCGGTAGTGACTGACGGAACTGCCGTACTTGGACTCGGAGATATCGGACCTGAAGCGGGAATGCCTGTTATGGAAGGGAAATGCGTACTCTTCAAGGCTTTTGGTGATGTGGATGCAATTCCCCTTTGCGTAAAATCTAAAGACGTTGATGAGATCGTAAAAACGGTTTCATTGCTTTCCGGCTCATTCGGTGGTGTAAATCTCGAAGATATTTCGGCTCCGAGATGCTTTGAAATAGAAAAGAAACTTAAGGAATCTACCGATATTCCCATATTCCATGACGACCAGCATGGAACGGCTGTCATTTCCCTTGCCGGTCTTACAAATGCTCTCAAGGTTGTAGGAAAGAAAATGGAAAATATAAAGATTGTCACAAGCGGCGCCGGTGCAGCAGGAATTGCAATAATTAAGCTCCTCATTGCAAGAGGACTGAAAAATGTAATTATGACAGACCGTAGCGGTGCGATTTATGAAGGTCGCGAAGGCCTCAATCCCATAAAAGAGGAAATGGCAAAGATAACGAACCATAATCACGAAAAGGGCACGCTTGCCGAGGTTATAAAAGGGGCAGACGTATTTATCGGAGTTTCCGCACCGGGAACCCTTACTGCGGATATGGTACGCTCAATGGCTAAGGACCCGATTATTTTTGCCTGTGCTAATCCTACGCCTGAAATCATGCCTGACGAGGCGAAGGAGGCAGGCGCGGCAGTTGTTTCAACAGGAAGAAGTGATTTCCCGAATCAGGTTAATAATGTACTTTGTTTCCCCGGGATTTTCAGGGGTGCGCTTGATGTAAGGGCTTCTGATATCAACGATGAGATGAAGATTGCAGCAGCGGAGGCCATCGCAAGCCTCGTTTCGGACGAAGAGCTCTGCGCAGACTACATTCTTCCGAAAGCTTTTGACCCGAGGGTTAAGGATGCGGTTGCCGCCGCAACTGCTGATGCCGCAAGAAGAAGTGGTGTCGCAAGGATATAATTTGTGATGTGACGCAAAAAAGCCTTATCAAAAAAACTTTTTGCCGCGCAAAAGCGTTTTTAAGGGCGATCAAAAAGTGTTTTTGTAAGGCTTTTTTGCTGATTTCACAAAAGCGAAAAAAGAATCACCAGATAGCAAAAAATCTTGCGGCGAGAGCGTCCCAGCGAGGATTGTTCATTATCTGCAACGTGGTTCAAACAATATCCTCATCACCGAATGGGTCGCCGCATTCAGGACAGAACTTCGGGGGATTTGTCGGGTCGGCAGGAACCCAGCCGCACTTGTCACACTTATACTGCGGAACTCCTTCGGGCTTCTTTGAACCGCAATTCTGACAGAACTTGCCGCTGTTTTCGGTTCCGCACTTTGAGCACTTCCAGCTTCCTGAAGGTTCGGGCTTTTTACCACCACAGTCGGGACAGAAATTACCGCTTACACTCTTGTGGCATACAGGGCATACCCATGAGCCTGCTGCCGGAGCAGCCTGTGCTGCCTGCTGAGGTGCAGCCTGTGGCTGAGCCTGCTGCTGTGCTGCGCCCATCTGGAAAAGCTGCTGTGCATTCATACCGCCTGCCTGCGTAGCCATATTCATGCCCGCGAAGCCGAACATTGCGCCGCCTGCGCCTGTGTTCTTTGCTGCATCCTGCATAGCCTGTGCCTGTGCACCGACAAGCTGAGCCGCTGCCATATTCGGGTTCCTGAAAGTAGCATTTCTCTGAAGCTCCTTGATCATCTGTTCGTCTTCTTCCGAAGCCTTGACAGAAGATACACCGAAGGATACAATCTCGATACCGCGAAGGTCGCGCCATTTTTTTGAAAGCTCTTCATTCAGGATATCTGCCATTTCGCTTGTGTGTCCCGGAAGGGAAGAGTAGCGGATACCCATATCGGAAATTCTCGCAAAGGTAGGCTGGAGTGCCGTCAAAAGCTCGCTTCTGAGCTGTCCGTCAAGCTTGTCGCGTGTATATTCCGCCTCAACATTTCCACAAACGTTAGTATAGAAAAGAATAGGGTTCATAATCCTGAAACTGTATTCTCCGAAACATTTTACGGAAATATCTACGTCGAGTCCGATATTGTTGTCAACCACGCGGAAAGGAACAGGATTGGCTGTGCCGTACTTATTACCTGTAAGTTCCTTTGTGTTGAAATAGTAAATCCTCTGGTCCTTCGGAGCCTGTCCGCCAAAGGTAAAACGTTTTCCAATGTTTTTGAAGGTGTCGATAATGCTCTGTCCGAGATTTCCGTTAAATACTGTGGGCTCGGTCGATGCGTCGTAGGTAAATTCTCCGGGCTCTGCGCAGATTTCCGCAACCTTGCCCTGGTCAACGATTATCATACACTGTCCGTCAGCAACGGCGATGACAGAACCGCTTGTGATGATGTTGTCGGTTCCCTTTGTGTTCGAGGAATGCGCACTTGTTCTCTTCTTTCCCTTTACGACAAGTGTTTCAACGTCCAATGCCTCACAGTAAAAATACTCCTTCCACTGGTCTGCCATCACGCTTCCGGCAGCACCTGTGATTGATTTGATAAGTCCCATAATTCTCTCCTTTGTCTTTATTTATAGTTTTTCATCAACCTGTTATTTCTTCTTTTCATGATGAATAACTCTCTCTGTTGTGTGTGTGTAACGTTCGCTTTTTGCCGTCAGTTCAAGCCCCTGACCTGCCACATAGGATGCGGCGGAGGAAGCAATCGCTACAGGCTTCATACTCTTGTAAAGCGCAATCGCAACAAGGACGGTTATGATTGCGGCACCGATAAAGGCTGAAAAGAAACTGTCAAGAATAAGTTTCAGAAGGATAATTGCGGGTAAAAATACTCCGATTATCCAGGCAATGAATTTACCGGTGGATATAGGCAGATTGCCGATCATCTTTCCGGTCTGACCATTCATTGCAAACATGAAATCTTTATTGTCCCATCGTGTATTCAGAAGCCATACGGGGAACAGTCCATATTCGATATCCGTTCCGGTGAAATTTTCGGCATGGGATTTTGTGTGAACTGAGTCAAAACCGGTCACGCTGTTTCTAAGTGCTGTTTCAAGCGATTTATTCGCCCTATCCCTTGCCCTTGGTATAGAATCATTTTTGGAAACATCATACTTGTTGGCAAGAAATCCCGGAAGGTATTCCATTTCGAAAGTCTTCAGATCGGCATAATCATAAGGCTCTATGGAATCCATGAGTGCATCATCCATTTTGACGGAGGCATCTACCGGTATCTTGTCGAAGGAAAGGTGTCCTTCCCGAACGACCTCGTAGTGCTTCTCGGTAATAATCTCATTGTCTCCGCTTCGGAGTCTGCTTTCGCGGATAGCATCATAAACCCCGCTGCCCTCTGAAGTTCCGGAAAAAAGCCAGAATGGAATATAAACACCCTGAATCTCGTTAATATGGTTGTCGGATACAAAGGATTTGGGTAAAAGAAGCTTACCCTTATAATAATTACTGAGAGCCTTGACTGCTTCTTTCTTTTCATGTCTGAAAGGAATGCAGTAGTCCGGTTTATCCGTTCCTTTGAACTGCCCCGGTATAATGGTCGGATTTCCGCAGTAAGGACAGCTTGTGGCGGCTGTTTCCTTTTCGCAGATAAGCTCCGCACCACAGGTGGAGCAGGAATAAGCGCTCATACGTCCGGCATCGTCGCCCCATTCACGTTCTGCATTTTCTGCCGCGGCAGCTTCGGCATTTTTACCTGCGTACATTTTCTTTATTTCTTCTGTTTCGAATTCACTTAAACAGTAATCGCAGGTTAATTTGCCGACTTTAGCGTTGAAATGCAGCGGACCCGTACAGTTTGGGCACTGATAGGCTGTGTTGTCAGGCATTAAAAAACCTCCTCTTTCATAATTTTTTGACCCTGATATCATACATTCTACTTTTATTTATTATGCTTTTCAAGACTTATAATCCATGTATACAATATGTATAAATTGCACA
>CAJOPI010000239.1 GCA_905236275.1 uncultured Lachnospiraceae bacterium
GAACCCGGTTGTAAAATTTTTTAAGAGAAACTGGAAAAAGTTTGTCGCAGTTATTCTGATTGCGGCAATTGGAATTGGAGTTTTTAAGTGGTATCAGGACAAGAAGGCTAAAGAGGCTATGGAAGAGGCAATGTCTTCCCAGACCTTTGAGACTGTTACGAGAATGGATATCAGCAATTCCATAGCGGTAACGGGTACCATAGAGTCGAATGACAGCCGGACGGTTACGACGCTTGTATCGGACACAAAGGTGCTTTCGGTTTCGGTTAATGTAGGTGACTATGTAACTGAAGGCGACATTATCTGTACTTTCGATACGGAAAGTGTGCTGGATAAGATAGAGAGACTTCAGAAGAAGATGAAGGTTGCCGAGGCTCAGGATGCTTTGGAGGAAGCTGAGGCTGCAAGAAAGCTTGCGCGTGCCGAGGCAGATTACTGGACACATGTTTCGGAAAACCAGATAGTCGTAGATGCGGCAGTACGTTCTTATGAAGCGCAGGAGAGGGATATTGCCGATGCCTCGACCGACCTTGAAGAAGCAAAGTCTGATTATGAGGACGCACAGGACGATTATTCAGACTACAAGAAGAAGGTTAAGAAGCTTAAGAAGATTATAAATGAATATTATGAGGCAAGCAGTGAAGATGAAAGAACATCTGTTTTAAGCGGAACAGGCTACGAAAAGATAGATGAGGTTGAATCCGCTTATGACAGCTATAAGGATAAGCGTGACTCGGCAGAGGACAGTGTAACAACCTACGAAAGAAAGATAGAAGACCTTGAGAGCTCTCTTACAGATACGACCCTCAAGATTTATGATTCACAGGATACTTATGATAAGGCTGTAAATGCAATGAACGATGAAATGATAAGCGACTATCGTTCAATAGAAGATGCACAGTCGAATCTTGAAAGTGTACAGCTCAGCAATAAGACAACGAATGATGACAGCCAGCAGACACTTGAAGACTACAACGAGCAGCTTGAAGACTGTATAGTAGTTGCTCCTATCAGCGGTGTTATTACAAAACTCTCGGTAGAAGAAGGCGACGAGTATACTTCAAGCGCAAGCAGTTCACAGGAGGTCTGTGTAATTCAGGATGACAGCTCCTATAAGGTTTCGGGAGATGTTGATGAGTATGATATTTCATCAATTTCCGTAAACCAGACAGCGGTTATCAAGACTGACGCAACAGGTGATGACGAGCTTACAGGCGTGGTTACAAAGGTTTATCCTGTTCCGGATTCTGATAATTCGGATTCTACAGCTTATGAGGTTGAGATTGACCTTGATAAGAGAGATGAGAGAATACGTATCGGAATGACGGCAGAGACCTCGATCCTTACGGAGTCAAGAGAGAATGTTCTTGCAGTTCCTTATAACTGCGTGGAAGAGGATTCGGAAGGCAACTACTATGTGTACCTTGTAACAAATGGAACAAATGGCGGGTCAGCATCCGGAAATGAAGCTGCTCCTGATAACGATAACAGTTCGAAGACAGATGGAAACGCTTCCTCTGAAAAAGGTTCAGAAAAGCATTCCGGAAAAGGCGGCGACAGCAGTGATACGGCAGGGATGACAACTCCCACGAAAAAGGTTATCGTAGAGAAAGGTCTTGAAACTGACTACTATACAGAAATAATCTCAGATGAGATAAAAGAAGGTGACCAGGTACTTGTTCCCGACAGCTCCTCAGACAGCTCCGATTCTTCTGACTTCGGCGGCGGTATGGGCGGCATGATGGGCGGCGGTCCCGGCGGTGGCGGCGGAGCACCCGGCGGTGGCGGCGGAGGTCCTCACTAACAGTAGTAGTAAAACATAGATTTTTGCAGCAAAGCTCCAAAAATCCCGCAAACAAGCCATTTAAATGCAGCTTCGCTGCGGGCTTGTTTGCCACATATTTTACTTCATCACACGGAACCCGCAGTAAATGCGTGTTCCTGCAATTTACTTACAAGAATATATACTTTTTCAGCGTATAGCTGAGGCAGAATAACGGTTATGAAATTTGACTACAAACGAAAGCAGGAAATATATGGGTGAAAAGGAACTGATAATAGACGCAAAAGATATATACAAGCGCTTTTACATAGGTCAGCCAAACGAACTCGAAATCCTTCATGGAATAAGCCTCAAAGTATATAAGGGTGAATTCGTGGCAATAGTCGGAGCTTCGGGTTCAGGTAAATCAACCCTCATGAACATCATAGGAGTTCTCGATAAGCCCACAGAAGGCAGATACAACTTAGAGGGCGTTGATATAATGGCGGCTCATGACAGCGAATTGTCAGATATAAGAAATCAGAAAATAGGATTCGTATTCCAGACCTACAACCTGATATCAAGAACCTCTGCCCAGAAAAACGTGGAACTGCCAATGCTTTACAGGGGAATACCCGGAAAAAAGAGGGCAGAGAGGGCAAGAGAACTGCTGGCAATGGTTGGAATGGAAGAGCGTATGCACCATAACCCTGATGAGCTGTCAGGAGGACAGAAACAGAGAGTGGCAATAGCACGTGCAATGGCAAATGATCCTGCGATACTTCTCTGCGACGAGCCTACGGGTGCGCTGGACTCCAAAACCGGTCGTCACGTTATGGATATATTCCATAAGCTGAATGAGGAACAGGGAAAGACGATCGTATTCATAACACATTCACCTGAGCTTGCAGATGAGTGTCAGAGAATACTTACACTTTCGGATGGTCAGTTTACGGGAGAAAGAGAGGGGTCAGTACATCATGACGTTGCTGTTTGAAAATATCAGACTTGCATTTAACGGGGTAAGGGCAAATAAGACAAGGTCGCTTCTTACAATGCTCGGTATCATAATCGGTATAGCTTCGGTTATCGGTATCATGACGGTAAGTAATTCCATGACCGGTACAATGGAAGAGCAGATGCTGAGCAACGGAGCCACAAATGTTACCATGGGTGTCTCACAGAAATCAAGCTCCAAGGAAATGAGCGGCGGAATGAATTTCAATTTCGGTCCCCACCGTTCAAACATGACAGATGATGACTACATTACGGATGACATGATTTCCGATATAGAGGAAAAATATTCCGACGATATATTAGGTGTCCAGAAAACCAAGGAGGTTGGAAACGGAGAAGTATCGGACGGGGACAGCTATGCAAATGTTTCGGTGGTAGGTTACAATGCGAAGGCAATGGAAGATGAGGATCTTACACTCCTGAGCGGAAGAACCTTTACAGAGAAGGACCAGTCGGCGGCAAAAAAAGTATGTCTCGTATCGGATTACTACTGTAATAACCTTCTGAATGGCGATACTTCTTCGATAGTAGGACAGCAGATTTCGGTTGTAATAAATAAAAAGTTTTATCATTATACCGTTATCGGAGTTTATGAATATGATGCTGATTCGAATTTCAGCTCCTCTTCGGAATATGATACCTCGACGACTATGTATCTGCCGCTGCTTACAGCCTTCAATTCACTTCATGAGGATGTACAGTACAGCCGGGTGACACTTGTAACCTCAACAAGCACCGATATCGATTCCTTCATGGAAGAGCTTGAAAGCTATATGAACAGCAGGTATTACAGGAACAATGACAATTTCGAGATTTCCTGTTCAAGCTTCTCGACAATGCTTGAAAGCTTTACTTCAATGCTTACAACCCTATCACTTGCATTCTCGATAATTGCGGGAATATCCCTGCTGGTAGGCGGTATCGGAGTTATGAATATCATGCTCGTGTCGATACAGGAAAGAACGAGGGAAATCGGAACGAGAAAGGCACTTGGAGCCAGAAACAGCTCGATAAGAACCCAGTTTATCGTAGAGTCGATAGTGCTCTGTATGGTGGGCGGATTCATCGGTATACTGGTGGGTATAGCCATAGGTCTCATCGCTTCGAACCAGATGGGCTACAGCGCTTATCCCTCGATCGAAGGAATAGTGCTTTCGGTAGGCTTCTCAATGGCAATCGGTATATTCTTCGGATATTATCCGGCTAACAAGGCTGCAAAAATGAATCCCATTGACGCACTCAGATACGAATAAAATAAAGATCATAAAATACCAACTGATTTTTCAAAAGTCAGTTGGTATTTTTTTAACTCATTATAGTATCTGTTTTTGTACTTTTTTGTAGTCGATAATAGGATATAATTGTATAATAGGGGAGGGAACTGATGCGGAGGGGATAAAGATAATCGACACAGACAGCAGTAAACAGATGGAAAAGAAGAATATATTCAGAGAAAAATCAATAGAGAGGATATCTTCACCGGAGCAGCTGAATGAGTATGTGAAGCTGTCAAATCCCGGAGTATGGTTCATTCTCGCAGCGATAACCGTCATACTGGCAGGTGCCTGTATTTTCGGAGTATTCGGTCATATAGACTCGACGGTCAGGGGAGTCGGAATAAGCAGAAACGGTAAAATGGTCTGTCTTGTTAAAAAGGAGTATGCCCCGAAGCTTAAGGCACAGATGAAGGCAAAGGTGGACGGGAAAGAGTATAAGGCTTCCATGAGAAATGATGAACCGGCTACGGTCCGGGATACGACGGATTC
>CAJOPI010000240.1 GCA_905236275.1 uncultured Lachnospiraceae bacterium
GGATATTTGGAACAAAATAATGGAGTAGACGTGAAAATCGGGGAGGGGACCGGACACTATGGATGATCATGCAAGCAGAATGTCCAAGACAATTTTGGACTCAATACCTGCGGGAATTTCAGTATATCATTCGGATAAAGATATAAAACACGTTGTTCCTGTTGCAGAAAACAGATATCTTGTAGAACTGCTGAATCTTCCTGAAGAAGATCTGTATGCAAGAAGGGATGATAACATATTTGAACTTGTGCATCCTGATGAGAGGGAGCTTGTAAAGAACTCGTGGAGAGAGCTTACGCATCATCCTGAAATCAAGGAAAATATTACACTTTACAGGGTAATAAACAAGGGCGAATGGAAATGGTATCAGGCTGTGGTTTCTGCTGTAAAACAGCCCGACGGGAACTATTATATATATAATGTTTATACCGATGCGAGGGAACAGAAAAGGCAGGAAAAAGAATATAACGATACCATGCAGAATCTACTTATAGCCAATCCGAACGCAAGGTGCAGCTATAAACTGAATCTCACGAAAAATATCTGTACGGATTTTCATGGGGCTTCGGAATTTGTCGAGAAGCTGATAGACGCGGAAACGGTCGATGAGCTTTTTGGCAAGGTTGAGAAGGTTATCATTGATAAGGAAATGGTTGACTGGTTCAGGGAAAATGTCAGTCGTGAGAAGCTTATAGAAAAATACGAAAACGGAGAAAAGCAGCTAAATCTAATCTATCGCAGACTGACCGAAAAAGGTGCGCCCTTGTGGGTAAAGACCTTTTATCATCTTATAAAGAATCCGGAGACCAAAGATATAGAGGCGGTTGCCTATACTCTTGATATCGACCAAGATTATAAGGAAGACAAGATACTTACACGTATAGCTGATAAATATTACGACAGCTTCGGACTGATAGATGCGGCTACAGGAGAAATCCAGTATTATTACGGGCATGATGAGCTTGACAATTTCGACAGGGAAAAGGTTATAGATAAGCTGGATAAATACGGAAGCTATACCTACAGCAAGACTGTTCGTGCAAGAAAGAAGCAGATAAACTTCACCTATCTTGACGACCTCTGCCATCAGATAGTTTTTGCACAGCTTGATGTTACGGAAGAACAGCAGAGAGAAGATGAGACTGCACGCCTCCGTATAAAGTCCGAAAGAGATGCACTTACCGGGATTTATAACAGGGAAGCCGGTGAAGAGAAGACAACGGAAATTCTCGAAGAAGAAACGAAGGGGACGCTTTTTATTTTCGACCTTGATGACTTCAAACATATAAATGATAATTACGGGCATCAGGTAGGCGATGCGGTACTCAGGAAATTTGCCGATTTTGTGGATGGACAGTTCAGGGAAACTGATATAGTCTTCAGACTTGGCGGTGACGAGTTTTCTGTTTTTGCGGTAGATATGCTTAATAAACAGGAAATAAGCAAGAAAGCGGGAAGCATAGTCAACCATGTCAAGAGCATCAGGGTTGAGGAGCATCCTGAAATCAGGATAGCGATTTCCGTAGGGGCTGCGGTAAACAGAAAAGGCGGACTTTCATATCAGGAAATGTACAGGATGGCTGACAGACAGCTCTATATTGCAAAGCAGA
Source organism: uncultured Lachnospiraceae bacterium (assembly GCA_905236275.1). GTDB lineage: Bacteria > Bacillota > Clostridia > Lachnospirales > Lachnospiraceae > NK4A144. The sequence goes on from CAJOPI010000240.1 coordinate 1,611, forward strand.
AAGGAAAGGATACTTACAGTATAGGGACATAATGATGGATGATAGGTTGGATTACGGTTTTGCGCTCAGAGATTATCTGGAAAATAATGAAAAGGGCAAAGCTATAGGAATACTTGCCTTCATTATCAGGAATTACAACGGTCTCTCGGATATTTACGGCGATGCGCAGATGGAGACCGGTATCGCGATGATATCGGATTTTGTAAAAAAGAACTGCTCAAAAAGTCTCAAGTTTTTCAATAACGGCGGAAGATTCATTCTTGCAGGTGACAGGGAAGCGGACTGGAACAGCATTTACAAAAAGCTGAAGCTGCGTTTCGAATTCCCCTGGAAATCCTATAATGCAGAGCTTTATCTTGAAGCGGGATTTGCATTGATAGATTATGCTAACGGCTATGACAGCGTGGAAGAGGTTCTCGACACCATAGGAACGATGTTGAGCAAGGCAAATTCCTTTGGCGGTGAACTGCTTAGCTTTTCCGGTGATAATTCAAGGCAGGCCTACAGGGAAAAAGTCGGGGTCAGGGATGCATTGGAATATGCAATAGTGAATGAAACAGTCGAAGTATATCTCCAGCCTATTATTTACGCGGAAACGAAAAAGGTTGTTGCAGCGGAAGCTCTTGCGAGAATTAGGGATGACAGGGGTGAAATGATATCGCCTGCGGTATTTATTCCTGTCGCTGAAAGGAGCGGACGGATAAACCTCATAGGAGAGCAGGTTTTTGAAAAGGTTTGTTCATTCATAGAGGAAAATGAAACGAGCCTCAGAAGAAGCGGTATCGAGCATATTAATGTCAACCTTTCTCCGATACAGTTCATGAGAATCGATCTTGCTGACAGACTGGCTGAGATAACTGATAAATATGGGATAAGTCCTGAATGGATACGACTCGAGATTACAGAGGAATCCATGCGGGAGGAGCGTTTTCTCATTAAACAGGCAGAGCTGATGCGCAGCAGGGGATTTCTCTTTGTACTTGATGATTACGGGACAGCTTCCTCGAATTTTGTGAGGATGAAAGATGCTCCCTTTATAAATATCAAGCTCGATCTTGAGCTTGTCTGGGATTACTGCAAAAAGCCTGACAGGATTCTGCCGATGCTGATAGCAGCCTTTAAGGAAATGGGATTCAGCATAACCGCAGAGGGTGTCGAGACAGAAGCCATGGCAGAGAAAATGCTTGCCCTCGGAACCGACTACCTTCAGGGAATGTTTTACTCCGCCCCAATGCAAATCGGGGATTTCCTAAATAAATGGAAGTTATTTCAGAGCGACGTTGCGGATAATTAACAAATCTGTTAATTATCTGCAACTGTTTTCTAAATAACTTCCATTTGCTATTTTCTATGTGACGAATATTATTTACTAACAGATAATTTGAAGTTGACTTTGATCTGTTTGCCGCCTGAGTTGAATATGGCAACTATTCGTGTATTTCCGGAGTTAGTGGCTCTTACAAGACCTTCGGAAGATACAACTGCGACGTTTTTGTTTGAGCTTTTCCAGGAATCAACTTCAAAGCCTTCACAGGATATTACAGAGTTGGCGCTTAGGGTTTCGCCTGCTTTCAGACTGACCTTTTTCTGAAGCACTGTGGGAGCTGTGATATTTACCTCGTAGCTTCCAACGAGCACCTTCTTACCTGAAACCTTCCTGTAGCCATTGACCGTAACAGTTCCGGACTTGTTCTTCCTTGCCTTGACGATACCCCTTTTCGTAACGGAAGCAATCTTCTTCTGGGCTTTGCTTGCTATTGAGAAGCTTTCGGCTTCGGGAATCTTGTCGGAGATATCGATTTTACAGCCTGCAATAACTGAGGCAGCGGAAACTGTATTTACGACTTCTTCTTCTTCTTCTTCTGCTTCTTCGTCCTTCTTTGAATCATCTTCTACCGGTGTTTCAGTCGGTTCCTCCTCAGTCGGTTCTTCGATAGTGGGCTCCTCTTCAGTCGGTTCTTCGATAGTGGGTTCTTCAGTTGAAGCTTCTTCAGTAGAAGCTTCTTCAGTAGAAGCCTCTTCGGTAGAAGCCTCCTCGGTTGAAGTCTCCTCAGTAGAAGCCTCTTCGGATGAGGGTTCCTCAACAATGCTGTGTTCACCGGCATCGAGCCCACCGACACTTACGAGGGAGGATTCATAATTAACTACCGCAGATTTAAGCTCTGCTATAACATTCGAATTCGTATCTTCACTGCTGTCATCAAAGCTGTAGTTCAAATCACCGCCATTTACACGTCCTGCTTTTGCCTTTATCTTTTCGATAAGGCTTTCATCGGGGCTGTCGATATTTGCTTCATCAACGCCTAAGTCAACCGAACCGTCGCTGTCGAAATTGCTGTAGCTGTTTGAACCGCTGACAGAAACTACATCCGAAGGAACAGATTCACTGCGCGATTCAACCTCATAAGCGTCAAAATGCACACTTGTATCGATGGAACTGTAGCCTGTCATCTTACCCTTCATAAGATATTCCGAAGCCCCATAGGGAATGTAGGAGGTCCAATTGTTGCTGTCAACGATGGTGTTGTTGTAAGCCTTGATGGAGCCGCCTGCTTCCTTCGAGAAGGTAGCATTGTCGTTGCTTGATTTTGAAGTTCCCGCAAAAAGGTCGTTACCCTGAAGGGAGGTCAGCATCGGGAACTTACAATTCCTGAAATAATTATTTTCAACAAATACATCCGAGCCTGTAGTTGAGCCTACGCCGTATTTTGAGTTGCCGTCAAAATAGTTGTTGTAGACGTGGACTGACATCGTCCTTACTCTTGGATGTCTCGAATCTGAATGGTCGAACCAGTTATGATGATAGGTTATATAGTTGGGACCTGATTCACTCTTCATGCCGCAGAGAGAAGACTTGCCGGCATCGAAAAGGTGATTGTAGGCGATCGTGATGAACTGCGAATTGCCTTTGACGTCTATCGTGCCGTCGCCCTTTGCCTGATCACTGTCGCTTCCTGCCTGACCATAGAAAAGGTCAAGGTCGTGTATCCATGCATCATAATTCTTCGTATCAATGGAAACCGCATCGTCAAGACAGTTATAGATTCCAAAGTTTCTGAGCTCAACATTTCCTGTTGCCCGCATAAGGATGCCGAAGTCTTTTATAGCGCCATCCTCACCGATTCCCTCGATGGTGATGTTCATGGCAGTGCCTTCTTTACCCTTTATCTGCAGACCTTCCTCGCTGCTGTTCAGCGCGTCCATATCATCAGCGGTTATACAGCCGATAATTCTGAAAGCGATAGGGGTGCTGTCGTAGCCCTTCTCATATTTTGAGATGATTGACTGCATACCGCTGTAGCTTTCGGTATTTCCTTTTTTGTCCTTTATAACGTCTGTGCTGACGGTTTTTGCAGTATCAGCCGTAACATAGATGACCTTTGCATTTTCCTTTAAGGTTCCGTCCATATTGTAGGCTCCGGGTGCGTCGGAAAAAACAGAGTCCTCTGAGAAAGCAAAGCCGCTTCTGTCGTAGGAGGAAACCTCCAGATTTTCAACTGTTTCAGTGGAAATGGTATTTCCCTCTGAGTCAAGAGCCTCTACCTTTAAGTTGTAGCTTCCCTCTTTGAGTCCTACCGCATCGACGCGGATATAGCTTCCGTAGCTCCGGATAAGCTCGTCGTCAACAGCAGTATACTCCGAGCCGTCAGAGGAGTAGAATGCCCTGTAGCCCTGCGCACCGGCAAGAGCCTTCCATTCGGCATACAGACCTTCCTCGTAGCCTGAACTCTCCGTAAAAATTAAACTGCCTGCCGCAGCGGTGCTCTCTGTCTCTGACGACGCATAGGCGTTGACGAGAGAAGGAGCGCACGACAGCATAAGTGCGGCAGACAGTACTATAGTTATGATTCTTGCCTGTTTTGACCTATTTCTCTTAAACATACCCATCCTCCATAAAAAATTGTACCTCTTTGGATTCAAGTTTAAGATAAAATAAATCTGACGACAAGCGGATACACGTCTATGAAAAAGACAAAACTACAGAAAAATTGTTCAAGTTATTTATCTACAGTTCCTTACAGATTGATAAATTTTGCAGTCGCTTTTTCAAGTCGTTCGTTAACCTCGTTGTTTTGCTTGACGGCATCAGAAATCTCGCGTATTTCCTCGACTATTTCGCCGGAGCTTTGGGCGGAAATGCCGATTGCCTTAGAGCTTTCATGGATGGAGCCTGTAACGTTTTCGATACGTCCCGAAATCTTTTCCATGATTGCATGAAGATTATCAGCCTTTTCATTAAAGGTAGCAATCATGTCAGACATGGCAACAGCTGTATCCTCGTATTTGTCTCCGGTCTCAACAAAGCTGTCATAATCCTTGGTTACGGTAGTATTAATAAAACCAAGAACATGCTCGGCATTCGAGGCAAGCTCGGACACCGAATCCGTTACGGAGTTGCTTATTTCGCGGATTGTACCCGCCGTATCCCTGCTGTTTGCAGCGAGGGAGCTTATCTCCATTGCAACTACCGCAAAGCCTTTTCCTGCCTCGCCCGCTCTTGCGGCCTCTATCGAAGCGTTAAGTGCAAGCAGGTTGGTCTGGGCGGAAATATCAAGAATGACGTTTGTAAGCTCATTGATGCGTCCGACAGCCTTTGACTCTTCAACCGATCTTGAAAGAGTCTCACTGAGCTCGTTCACCTTCTGGGCGGCATTATTCTTCATGCGGGATACTTCAGCCTTGATCTCGTTAGCGTCTGAACGGATCTCATTTACCATGGACTCCCTGCGCTTAGCTTCAGAGCTTATGGAATCGGCAGCAGCCCTGACATCAGCCACCTCAGAGTTGATAGAATCTATGGTATTGTTGATGGTTTCCATTCCGGCAGAGAGCTCTTCGAGTCCTGCGGAAGTGCTTGAGACATTATCGTTTGCAAGGACAAGCTGCGAATTAACCTCGGCAGAAGAATCGGAAAGTATGTCAATCCCGTCCTTAACCTCCTTCATGATCTGCTGGAGTGATTCTATAAAGTGGTTCATGCCGTTTACGATAAGCAAAAGCTCCGAATGGGTTTTTGTGCGTATCCTTCTGGTAAGGTCGCCCTTGTTATTGTTGATATCAGCTATGATCTCGCTTACCTCATCGGCAATCGACTGAATCTTTCTGATAATGCTTCCATAGCTGAAGGCGAAGCTTATAACTATGAGAAGAACCGTCAGGATGAGCCCGATGATGGCAATCCGCATACCATGATTGTAAAGTTCATCCATGGTATCAGCTGTTTCGGCGGCAGAGTTTTCGACAGCCGTATCAATTATCTTGCAGGCGTGGAATATGGCAACCTTCTGGATTTCTGCCCGGTCAAAGAGGGTATCGTAGGCCTTTTCGACTTCGCCTTCCGTATCACTCTGTGTCATTGCGAGATCGACAAGATTATTCAGCCTTGAATATATTGAGTCGATCTCATCCATTTCGGCTATTGCGTCTTCATTTCCGCTGCTGTTCAGAAGCTCGCGGACGTTTGAGATATCGGTCGTGATATTTGTCCGAACGCTCTCGATACCGGATTTCAGGGCATCCTTCGTTTCGACGGCATCAGACCTGATATATCCCGTTGCCTGATCAAAGAGGGACATTACATCGGTTTTTAGCTTTCCCTCTTCATAGCTTAAGGAAATAACCTGTTGGGACATTTCCTTGCTTGTTACAGTGCTTTTTTTCATAGCAGATGAGATAAAGATTATGACAAGTATGAAAGCAAGCAGGAGTATGAGGTTTATGGCGCTCAGCCTGAAGAGAATGGTGTTGAAGAAAAGGGGCTTTTGGAGCATTTTATTGTCTGATTTATTCATTTTCCGCTCCTTTCTCAATAATTCTCTATGCTTTCAATGAGTGAGTAGTATAGACCGCCTGAATCGATTTCGCCCTTGGCAAAAGAATTTATGCCGGGAGCGAGAACGTTCTGAGCCATGCCCTCTTCCATATCCATCCAGTGCCAGGAAGAGGTTTTTCCTGAGCTAAGGTATTGACTGACTGTTTCGGCGAAGGGGTCTGAAGCAACGTATTTGCAGGATTTGAAAGGACTTATGAATCCTGCATTTTCTACAAGAATTTTCTGGGCGTTGTCGCCGGCACACCATTGAAGGAATGCTTTTGCGGCTTCACTGTTTCCTTCCTTCGGTACAGCCCACCAGGAAGGAGGGCTTGTAAGTATAGTGTCTATACCTTCGTCAAAGGTATAGGGAATCATGCCGATCTTAAAATTGCCGGCAGATGCGTAATCGGCAGCATTTTCCCCGTTAAGAAGTGCGCCGATCCAGGAGCCCTGTGTAACAAAGGCATATTTTCCCGCGGCAAAATTCGCAACCTGCTCATCGTAGTTTCCGTCGATTAAAAGCTTTTGATCGGAATACTGCTGCATTATATATACGTAATCAATGAACTTCTTGAAACGTGCCTCGTCGAGTGTTTTGGACTCGTTCAGCATATCTATATAGGTCGTGTCTGAGCGGTCAAGACCTGCATCTAAGTAATTGCCGAAAAGGTGATTTCCCGTTGACCAGTAGAGGCTTTCGAGATTTGCCGAATAACCGACTACGGCAGTAAGACCTAAGGAAGATCTCTGTTCGTCGATTGTTTTGAGTGCCGCTTCAAAGGATTCCGGACCTGTAATGGAGGCGGGATCGACACCTGCTTTTTCAAGTATATCGGCATTGTAAGCGAGCCCTATGGCTTCTGTGGTATAGGGGAAGCCGATAACGCCGTATTCATCACTTTTATAAGCAGAATCAGTATCCTTTACCCATTCTTCGGAGCTTAAGTCGGTCAAAAGCCCGTCCCAGTTCGCGAAACCGGACGATTCACAGACTATGATATCGGGAAGATTATCGGCAAGATAGAGACCTTTAAGCAAAGCCTGGGTATCGACACCGGAGGGAACGGTCTGGACATTTACCGTTATACCGCTCTCGTTTTTATAGGCGGAAGCAAGCTCGTCTAACTGTGAGGCGACCTCTGATTTACTGTTTAGGAGACTGATAGCGATTTCTTCTTCGGAGGCCTCTTCAGGATTTGCGGCAGATTTTCCGAAGGGGTTAAAAGCACAGCCGCTCAAAAGGATAACTGCAGCGGTTGAGACGGCGGCAAGCTTAAAAAGATGTGAAGCCTGTTTTTTCTTCATTGAAATACACCCTCTCTGATATTATATAAAACCGATAGTTTCTGAAAATACCTGTGATAAATTGATGGGTATCCAATCTTTATATCGGATACAGGTTAGAAAAAAATAAGGCTTTTTTATAAAAATTTTAGATTGTATATGAAAAAGGCCATTATCTTATTGGATAATGACCTTTGGGAATTATAACCGTAAATCAGGCTTCAGCCATCTGCTGCAGAGCCTTGTCACTTATGATTATCTCGCAGTGCTCGTTCAGATAAGCCTCATCGGATGATTTATAATCTTCACTTCGTGCGTATTCTGTTATTATATTGCAGATCTTGTTGAAATCCTCCGGTGTGTGCTGAGCCTTACGGATGATCAGGTAATAAAGTGAATTCTCGGGACTTTTGTAAAGGGTATTGAGTCCTTTATAAAAACCGCTTACAATTCGTGCAAGCCTTGAAACTTCATCAATGCTTTCGAAGGAGTAGCATTTAACAATATCGACGGGAACCGTTATCTGGAGCTCGCCACGTCCGTTTCTCTTCTTTTTCTTGGGAAGAGGAAGGGTTTTCTGCTGCTCCTTGCTGTCGTCAGAGGCGATTCCCCTGAGTTTTCTGAATATATCGAGTACATCATCGGCACCTGAGGTTGTCAGGGCATTTACAAGATCACTGTTATCGTCACCAACCGAAGGAGCGAATTTTGAAAATCTCGTATCCAGCTCTTCCGGATTTTCAACCTTTGTAATGATAAGAACTATCGTCTCGCCGGAGAGCGGGATAGCCTCGATCATAAGCGGAATATCATCAGCTTCAAAGCCAAACTGGTAAGCCGCCTGCTGCATCATGTCACGAAAAAGGGATTTTGCCTTTTCGGTACCATAGGCAAGCTCGCTTATTTTTAATTCACGCTCCGCCAGATCTGTCTTTGTAAGAGTGCATCGGATCTGGCGATCGTTAACTTTCTCTATTTTCATCAAAATACCATCCTTATACACAATTGAAAATACTTATTAAATTTATATACTTTTCTTGCCAACAAGTCAAGTGTAAATTTTTAATGGTACTTGCGCTTATTCGGAATAAATAGTAAAATGAACTTTGATTCAAATCAAAGAAAAAAACGGAAGGATATATAATGACTGATGAAGAATGGCTCGGTGTTGTAAAGGAGTGCAGCACTGAAAATATACCTTTTCTGGCGAGCATGCCGGAGGAGGAAAAAACGAAACTGCTGGAAAAATCAGAGCTCAGGCGCGTCCGCAAGGGAAACTATCTATTCCATGAGGGTGACAGCGTTGATGCGATATATATAATACTTAAGGGAAAGCTGAAGCTGACCCGCTTTGACGCCGACGGAAGAGAGCAGATAGTCGGTATCTTTGCGAAAAATGATACCGTATGGGAGGGAATGCTGATAGAAGACAGCTGTTTCCCCTATTCGGGCGTGAGTATGGTTAACACTTTTGTCAGCATCATTTACAGGAAGGATTTTGTAAAAGTCCTTAGTGACTTTCATCTGGCATTGAATATAATCGCACTTCTTTCGAGAAAGCTTCATGATGCCAATGAGAGAAACCTACTGCTCTCGACAAAAGATCCCAAAGCAAGGCTTGCAGCATTCCTTCTTTACAGGGAAAAGCGCGACCATGAGGAAACGATCGACTTAAGGCTTGAAGACATTGCGGCAAGCCTTTCGATGAGGCCGGAAACCGCCAGTCGGAAGATAAAAGAGCTTTCCGACGAAGGGCTCATAAAAAGAGTCGGGAAAAGCAGGATACAGATATTGAATTTTGAAGGGCTTGAAGATGTAACTTCATGACAGAATATTTTATAGAAGAAGTCAGAAAAGACTTTTTGCCGGTGTTTTTTCAGCCGGTAAAAAGTCTTTTCAGGTTAAGAAATAGAAGAAGGAATTTTAATTGTATACGTGTTAGGAACTGTAGATAAATAACATGTACAGTTCCTTAGGCTTCTGCCGTATCCAATTCGTATTCTATAGGAGTGTCGATCTTTCTTACCAGATCTCTGTACCACTTAAGGGCATCAAGATAAGCCTTGTAAATCTTATCAATATCAAGGTTTCTAAGAACCATTATCCTTGAAACCTCAGCCCAGTCGGCATTTTCATAGGCTGATGCAAACTCATATACAGGATAAAGAGGACCTGACCTGTTAATAAGCGCATTATTTATGTTCTTATTGACATTAAGTATCTTCAGAGCCTCTTCCATAGGCTTATTGAGCATTACATCGATAAGTGAGAACATTCCCATGAGGAAAAGCTCCTGACTTAAGTTTGCAATTTCAAATTCTGTGGCAAGATTTTCGCAGAACATAGCCCTTATCATCGACATACGTGTGATTTCACTGGGCTTGTCCGCACACAGCTCTTTTGCAAGAGCGGTATCGATCCAGCGTCTGAGCTCTTTCTGACCGAGCATGGCAGTTGCATGTCTTACTGACTTTATACCGGAATTGACCGTCATCTTGTTTACCATTTCAAGAAGTGAAATGACAAGCGCGGTATCCTCTCCGATAACGTCTGCGGCATCGGTAAGGTCGAAATCCGGCGCATTTACGGTATTGAAAAGCTTGACATAGTTAACCTTAAGGGGGTTAATGTCACTGTTGGAGTCAACGACGGGAATCCTGAAGAATTTACCTTCATAGAGGTCATATTTGGCATTCTTGTCGAGCTCGTCCTTCTCTTCGGGTGTGTTTATATTCACAGCGCAGAGATTGAGCTTGCGGTATTTTATGCTCAGAAGCTGGCGGCTTTTTTCGAGATCCTTGCTTTCCCTGTTCAGGAAAATATAGTCACAAAGCTTTAATACTTCGTGATAGCTGAGGAAATCTCCCATACCGATCTTTTTTATGCCAAAAGAAAATCCCGCTTCTTTGAGTTCCTTTATACGGCTGATATACTGTTCCGTAGGCGGTATCGTATTATTCATGAGAAGAATAATCTGCGATACGGGAACCTTACACATGGATGCTATATCAGAAAATA
>CAJOPI010000241.1 GCA_905236275.1 uncultured Lachnospiraceae bacterium
CGTAGCGAGCTACGCTGATTGACGATAACGCAGCAAGTGGAAGTTTATACAAGCAAGTGTGCATAAGTTATTTATCTACAGTTCCTTCCCCATTGTAACACAATATGACCAAAAGAAAACCCCGCGCTCAGAATTTTAACGCGAGCCTGGGTTCTTTTTTATCAGTTCGTCAGGTTTTCTTCCAGCTGCCTGTGAATCTTCCGCCGAAGGTCAGGGCTGTCCTTGATTACGACGTTTAAGTTCAAATCTGCTTCCGTAAAGTCGGACGATTGCAGCCATCGCTGTATTCATATCGCATCTCGTCCATCATCGCTTTAACCATATATATATATATATTGACCGCGGAAGATTATGCTGTGGACCCAGACTGCGTAAAAACAGCTCTGCCTTCTCTCCTTCTTTTCTCAATTTTACACGAATAGGATCAGATTCCCGGCACATATCTGACACCAGTTCTCCCACAAGTCTGAGCAGAGCATCGGTTTTTGCCGCTTCTGTAATTAAATGATTTCTGCACACAAAAAGACCACCTCTGATTTGAGATGGTCTTAAGAATGTTTTTGAAAAAACAGTTAAACGCTGAAATAATTTATCTCATGGTCTAAACTTGCGGCAAGGTTTTTAAGATTTGATGCCGACTCCGTAATACTTTCAAAAGTAGAATTAAGCTCGCGCATAAGCGAATTTGTTTCTTCTGATGAAGCGGCATTTTCTTCAGAGATTGCAGAAAGCTGGGATATCAGTTCTCCAAGCTTGTTTTTTGAGTCATTTAAGCGGTCAATCTTTTGTGATATATCGACCGTCCCGCCTTCAACGCTCTTAACATTTACAACCATGCCGTCCATATCCGTTCTGGTTGACATCAGCTGTCCATTCTGAGCACTTAATCCAACATTCAGCTTTTCGATTATATCAACAGATTTCTGAGACTGTTCAACAAGATTTCCGACAACTTTTTTGATAGAAACTGCCGCCTCTCCGGACTGGTCCGCAAGCGAACCTATTTCAGTAGCTACTACCGCAAATCCCTTACCGACCTCTCCGGCTCTTGCTGCTTCAATAGATGCATTAAGTGCAAGGAGGTTTGTCTGGCTCGAAATACTCGTTATCACATTTGAAGCCTCTGCAATATTTGTAACTGCATCATTTGTAAGTCTTATCTGACTGTCAATTTCTTTCATTGAAGCCATAACTTCGCGGTTCTGTTTTTCGAGCTTTTGTAATGCCTCCACCGTTCTTTCGGTTGCTTCAAACATTTCCCTTGAAGCCTCCGAAAGTGTCTTTATGCTTTCAGTGATTCCATCTATATTTTCACCCATTTCGCTCGTATTCTGAACGGAACTCTCAACTATTTCAGCCTGATGAGCAGCTCCCTTGTCGATACCGCTGACTGCTTCCGTAACCTGCTCCGATGCCACCGATGCTGCATCTGCCGAGTTCGAAAGACCGTTTCCCGAATCCGTAACCTGCCCCGAAAGGTCAAGTGTCGAAGAAATGACATGTTTTAATTTATCCCTTAAATTCTCGGCATTTTCTGCAATCGTCCCAAGTTCGTCCTGTCTGCCAACCGTTGACTGCTTAAATTCAACACTCAGATCACCCTCGGAAAGTTTATTCAGTCCATGCACAATATCACTTATTGCCATGGTAGAAACCTTCATAAGATAAATGCCGATCAAAGAAATAATGATTACAATTATTATTGCTATCACTATCATAATAACAGCAATCCTGAAAATTTTGTTTGTAACCTCTGCTGCAGGTCTTCCTGCATATATCATTCCGACAATTGTTCCATCATCATTTTTCAAAGGACAGTAATACGCATACCATTTACTTCCACCTATATCAATGTTGGAGGCCAGATATTCTTCACCATTATTTAATACTGTTTGGATGACATTGTCACCCGCCTTTGTGCCCTCCATTCTTTTGCCGTCGGAGTCCACCATCGTTGTGATATATCTGGTATCTCCGTTAAAAAGAGAATATTGGATGTCTGTAAGGCTTGAGATTTCATCAAACTGCCCCTCATATTCATCATGAATATCCTCTCCGCCTTTTCTTAATATCCCCTCTTCATCAACAGTCCATTCGCCATCCCATTCATGACTCACCTCATCTCTCAGCTGGGTTGCCGCCGCCCGCAGACCTTCCGTAAAGCTATTTATATAAGCTTCTCTGATAGACTTGACTCCGTAAACAGTCAGAATGACAGCCAGCGCTAACGTTCCAATAAGCGTAACACTGATTATCTGCCCTACAAGCTTCTTGTTACGTTTCATATTTTTTCACCCACCCCATAAAGAAAATAAACAGTATACAAAAAAACCACTTTTATTATAATTCAAATAAGTTTTTCTGTCATGTTCTTTATAATGAGCTATTTTTATGGTGAACGTATTTAGAATAAAAATAAGTGAGTACGACGATACAGCAGCTGCACCAGCCGACGGGATAGCCAAGGCCCACAAGGACGGGAGTATTTGCAACAAAATGCGTGACGCAGAATAAATAGACCTGCCGAAGTGCAACAAATGTCGAGAGCATGATTATCATAGGACCATTGGAGTCGCCTCTTCCGCGGAGCGCACCGGCAAGTGTATGGTTAATGCAGTTCGCAAGCAGGAAAAACACATTCGCGTGAATAAAGAGGCTTCCATAATCAATTACGGATTCATCTGCCGAGAAAAGCCTGATTGCAGGACGGGCGAAAATATAGAGCAAAAAAGCGATAACAAAGGTAACAGCGACAATTAAAGTCAAAGTCACCTTCGTACCTTCATTAGCTCTTTTTACCTTGCCTGCACCCATGTTCTGACTGACAAAGGTTGTCGCCGCCATCGTGGTTTCTATAGCTCTGTGAAGCCCGTCATCATCTTTTGCGCCGAAGTATCTCGAAATGACAACACCTGCGCCATGATGTTTCCCTGTGTCATATCTCTTGTCTTAACATTTGTCGTTCCCAAAACAATTCCCTTCCATTGTCAGAATCCTCCGGCCTGATATGCCCTCGCTATTACGTATGATGGTTCATAAAAGGCACTGCAATTATAATTATCTATTGTGTCGCAAATCTCGTTATTATACACACGTATGATACCATCCACATAATTTTCCTTCGAATCCATGGTATCAACGATAAGCCTCTGATATACATCTCCCATTTCAAGAGCCGAAGGGATTATTTCGGCTAATTCGGGATCAACATCAGTTATATCAAAGTCACCCTCTGTCAAACTGTAGTCTTTGATCCATTGTTGTTCCACATCTTTAGGATTTTCACAATGAAATGCCTTTGCACAGCTTATCAGATGATATAACTCTTCCCAGCCAATGGAATTGACAACATATTTATTTTTCTGATGAAGGAGTCTGGCAACCCTTTCAATCATATAACACGTAAAATAAAGATCATCTCTATCAATCTCTTCGTCTGGGAAGTGTTTATTTATCATATCTTGTGCTCCCTTCAAACTGCAGCGTACTGAGTGCATTATCATTACAAAACAGTATCTGATGAGTTGGATGATTGAATTTTATAATTTCCCAAAACGCCCCTCTGGGTATTCGTCCGTCAACAAACTGCTCAACAAAGTTCCACACCTGATCGTCAGCCATCGGACCTTCTACAATATCATATTCGTGTTCAATCCCTCTTCTGCAATCAACAACAAAATCCAACCACTTCTCAGTCATTTCTGAAAAACTCAATACCTTCAAGTTGGAGTCAGGAGTATAAGTATAATTATTTACAAAGGTATTCCCTTTTTTTGTCATAGCCCATCTTCGCGCCTGTTTAAATAATTTGGTGCAATAGAAGCCATATCCGAAATCCTTGTAGAATCCATTCTGAAGTATACGGGGATGCGCAACTTCCACATTGCTGCCATGATATACTGTAATCCTCTCCATGTTCTTACACCTCAATGCATCTTAGGAACTGTTTCTTAGAAAAACTTTCAAAAAATGTAACCTTTTTATTAGAAACTTCTACAGTGTACTTTCCATTCATAATCTATTCTGTATCCTCATGCAACAAGCGTTTCCCAATAACCTCTTCATCAAGTTCATCGATCGACCTGACTATCCTTCCGGTGTTTAATACCTTTATTTCAAAAGGCTCATATCCAAAATCCATCAAATAACTTAGCCTTATAGTTCTGTCTTTATGCTTTCCGATTTCTATAAGCCATTTCGCACAATTATCCCCACAATATATAGATAATTATCTTCTATGATCTCAGAAAATGTCTGAATACCAATGGGAAGTTTCTTCATCAGTATTTCCTCACATCTTTACCTATGACCTTAGGAACTGTTACAGAATAAATTGAGCAGTTCCTTAGTCTCTTTATTTTACCACAGCAATAGCGAATTATTAAGACGAAATGCAAATCGCTTTCAAAAAATGCAATCACTCATAAGAATACTGTGATATGATAAATAGAGTTTTTATTCCACATTTTACAAGGAGTTTTTAACCAAAAGATGAGAACCACTAATAAATTAACTCTGATCAGCATAATATTTATAGCGTTATCCCTGTTGTCAGCAAGTGCCTGTTCTGCCGAGACAGCAGACTATCGCGCATACGCTCATGGAATAAGCTATCTTGAAAATCCTCAGACTCACAAAAGCTATCTGATATGGTCTGATGCCTGTAAAAAAGGTATCGCGGACGACGGCAGCTGGACGCATGATGTTTACAGTATGAAAGTCAACATGAAAAAGCCAAAGGTCAAAGCCGTCAAAAGACTTATAAAAGCACCTGAAGCTCAGGAACCTGCAAGTTCTTCCTGCACTGGCGACGGAAATATGATAGTAACCTTCGAGGACGGCAACGATGCGGGCGATTACAATTTATATCAGCGCTATGCAATTTATGACAGCAAAATGAAAAAGCTTGTAAAATATCCCGCCGATATTGCTGCCGGCGGACATTCCGGTCATGCCGCAAGTACATCAAAGCATCATATTGTTTTCTGGTGTGAGGGTTGGATAGACGGTGACGGTTATGAAAACCAAGGCACAGGTGATGATCTGTATGTGACCTCCATGGAGTCAGACGGAAGCAACCCAAAAACTACCGAGGTCGCAAAATCCGAAAACACAAGGGATTGGTGGCCACTGCCCGCTGCTTCAGGTAATAAGTCACTCTTGCTCTGGCAAAGATATGTTGACGGCGAAGAATATGCCCACCTCTGCTATTCTCTTTACAATCCGTCAACCGGAAATTTAGAGACAATTACCGAAAATGAAACAATCGTCGAGCTCACTGATTACAAGCTTAAATATTACTGCTACCATCCTGTTTATCTTGACGGGTTAAATATTTACGTCGTAAATCTCAGCACAATCGACAACAAAGGTGTACTTTTATTCATAGACGAAAAAGGAAATCTTATCAAAGAAGTAAAGGACTGTGCTGATTTTGTAAGGGAAGCAGCACCGGCTGTCAGGACCGACACAAATTATACTCTCTACTATCCTGTTGGAAACTCAGAAATTCAGTCCTTCGAAATAAGTCCTGACTATTCAGTAAAGAGCTCCGTCTATGATGCAGATTATGAATGGTCTGAGTGCGGAACAGCCGGTTTCCTTGATGCGAAAGGCAAGGTGTACTTTGCATCGCTTGACAGCACACACTTTAAGAAGGGTAAAAAAAGTCTGAAACTGGTACAGTTGAAAACCGAAAGTCAAAACTGACTCTTTCATTCACGTCGGGGCACAGGATGAACTGTGCCCCGAGGTCTACTCTGTTTTTATGACATATACAAGTATCTTTTCTCTTTTATCCTCTTCCAAAAATATATCCCTACAGTTTATTTCGTCAAGAATCACCAACTCGTCCCGTTTTTCGAGAAATGAAATATACTCGTCTGACGGGTAATAAAAGAAAAGGAGCAGTTCCCTCGGAGAAGTTTCGAAGGACTCCCATATCCTCACCAATACTGCCTCAAGCACCTCGACAGAAAAAGGGTTGAAAAAATAAAATCTGTCAGCTTCAGGCGGCACCGGCTGACTTTCAGCAGACTGATTTATAAATTCGCATCTGCGTCCTGATACTGCACCGGCTTTATTCGAAATTGCAGTCTCAAAAATCCTTCTGTCGTACTCAATTCCAACAGACCTGCATCGTGTATGATATGAGAGAAAGAAATCCACTCTTCCCTTTCCGGAACCATAATCTATAAGGGTATTTTTCTTCGTTATATAGCCGGAATTTGCCAGACGTTCAAGAACCCGATAGGGCGTAGGCTCATATGGGTAATTAAAGCGGTTCGCCATCGTGTCATCACGTCCTGTAGTTCTGATATTTAAGTTTTTATCGTACTCTGTTTCTTCCATCAGAAATTTATTCCATCCCATCTGTGGTCAGAGCTCTGTCGATTTTCTCTATCCTGCAAAAATGCTTCTTTTCCTTCGAGTCTTTATCATAGCTTATGCCAATGAGATAAATATCACCGCCAAAATTTATAAGCGACTCAGGATAACGTCTTTTCTTTATCTGCGCAATAGCTCCCTCTGCGGAACTGTTCCATTTAAGCTCAATCACAAGAACCGGATAACGTGAATCCTTCTTCGGCAAATATACTATGTCCGCATAACCAATCCCCGAGGGCAGTTCTTCCCACTGTAAATAATTGTCCTTGTAGGTGTAATAGGCAAGCTTGATGACAGTTCTGAGACTTTCCTCCGTATTGTAATGCAGAGGTACCATCTCCTCTGAATGAACCTTCTCAATAGCAGCTGCGACAGCTTCCTCATTCATTTCAATAGTATCCATGAATAGTTTGTCGCTTTCTTTCAGTCGGTTAATTGTTTCCGCATTGTCGAGATGTCTCACAGCCCTTGCAAACTCTCTCCTGACCTCCTCATTCGGTATCCTTGCCGTTTCCTTACCGGAATTATAGGATAAATATCCCAAATGAATAAGGAGAGTCAAAACATCATCCCTGCCCCTGAAAGTAGTAAGGTCATTCGCAAATCCAAACGTATCAACCTTTACATCGACTCCGGCAATCAGCTCCGCAACGGTCTTCGACATTCCCGAATACTCTTTTCCGATAAAGCTCATAAGGCTTGTCGCCGCAGAAGTTTCCGTCCAGTATGATGAAAATTCCTCATTGTATATCGCTTTCATTACAGAGTTAGGATTGTAAATAGCCCCTGTTTTTTTCATTTCATAGCCATCATACCAACGCTTCATTTCATTGAAATCGCAGTTATATTCATCACAAAGTGCCCTGACTTCAGCCTCGGTAAATCCTACATATTCCGAGAATTTACCTGCCTCAACCATCGAATATTCCTCAAAATCCGATATTGCCGACTGTGAACCGTCCTTCTTTATCGGAAGTATCCCTGTCATATATACTGCCGCAAAAATCTGTGCCGTAGACACACTACTCTTAAAAAGAGACCTTAGAAATTCAAGATAGGTTCGCTCGATCTGTGGTTCCTCCCTTACCGGTGCATCCCATTCGTCTATTATCATTATGACCTTATGACCGGTAGATTTCACAAGATTCAGAAGTGTTGCGGGGAGCTCTCCCTTTATCTCCACATCACTGTGATATCGGTGTATTTCTTCAGAAATTTTTTCCTGTGAAAAATCCACCAAACGCCTGTAGCTGTCGCAATACGGCTTGATAAAAGTCATATCCAGATAAATAACATTATATTTATTTAAGTGTTCCTCATACGACTCAGACCTTGCAATTTCCAGTCCTTCAAACAAATCATGCGAATCACAGGAACAATCATAATATGCACAGAGCATCTGTGCAGCATAAGACTTTCCAAAGCGGCGCGGGCGGCTTATGCAGGTTAATTTACGGTTGGTTTCGATAGTCTCATTTATAATCGAAATCATACCGGTTTTATCTACGTATCTTGTGTTCAATGCCTGCCTGAAACCCGCATTTCCAACATTAATATATGCACCCATAATAATCAATCCTCAAACAAGTTCCCCTGCCTCGTATCTGCGTAAATTGCCATTACGTATCATTTTTATAATAACACCAAGTGATACTGACGACAAGTTGCCATACTCCTCTCTTTTAACTATAAAAGTGCTAAACTTATCTCATATAGAACTTGCGGCAGATGAGGATATCAGTTCAGGACTTGTTACTCCAACTCAATCATACCTTTGCGAGAATTAAAATCTTCTATTACAGTCGCAATGGCTTCAGATATTTCTTCAGAAACATAGCTCATATTTCTGCCGGATTCAACAGCTTTAGAAA
>CAJOPI010000242.1 GCA_905236275.1 uncultured Lachnospiraceae bacterium
AAGTGGAAGGAATAGACAGGCTTGTTCCCGCCTGTGACAATGTTGTAACTGAAGGAATGGTTATCAGAACCAACAGTGCAAAGGTAAGGGAGAGCCGAAGAATCAATGTTGAACTGATAATGAGCCAGCACAACGGTGAATGCATGAGCTGTGTCCGTTCCGGCAACTGTCCTTTGCAGACCCTGGCCAACGATATGAATATTGTCTCTGATATTCATTTCAAAAAAGATCTGCCGATTAACCACTGGGATAGCTCTGCCCCTCTTATAAAGGATTCTACTAAGTGCATTAAATGTATGCGCTGCGTACAGGTCTGCGACAAGGTTCAGAGCATGAACATCTGGGATATAAGCGGAACCGGCGGACATACCTCAGTAGACGTTTCCTATAACCGCGAAATTCTTGGGAGTGACTGCAGCTTCTGCGGCCAGTGCATTACGCATTGTCCTACGGGAGCCCTTCGCGAGCGTGATGATACGGATAAGGTTTATGCTGCTCTTGAAGACCCGAAGAAAACAGTGGTCGTTCAGGTTGCTCCGGCAGTACGCGCAGCCTGGGGCGAAGACTTTGGTATAAAACGTGATGAAAATTCAGAAGGCCTGATGGTATCAGCCCTGAAACGTATAGGATTTGACTATGTCTTCGATACGAATTTTGCTGCCGATATGACTATCATGGAAGAAGCTAATGAATTCCTTCATCAGCTTAACAACTCTGACAAGCATAAATTTCCAATGTTCACCTCCTGCTGCCCGGGCTGGGTACGTTTTATGAAGTCCCAGTTCCCCGACATGACAGGACAGCTTTCAACAACTAAGTCTCCGCACCAGATGTTTGGCGCCACCATAAAGAGTTATTTTGCAGAATTAAAGGGCATTGACCCGAAGGATGTGTTCGTGGTTTCCATTATGCCCTGTCTTGCCAAGAAAGCTGAGGTTGCCGAGCCTAACCAGAATGATGCCTGTGGGGAACCGGATGTGGATGTGTCACTTACCACTCGCGAAATGAACAGGATGATAAGAACCGACCATATCATCCCTTCGATCCTTAAGCCTCAGCGCTTCGATGAACCTTTGGGAATCGCTTCCGGTGCCGCTCAGATTTTCGGCGTTACCGGAGGTGTCATGGAGGCAGCCCTTAGAACAGCATATTTCAAGGTTACAGGCAGGAATCCCGACCCGGATGCATTTAAGAATGTCAGCGGAATGGACGGCTGGAAGGAAGCTGCTTTTGATATAAACGGAATAGAACTGAAGGTTGCCATCGTCTCAGGACTCGGCAACACCAGAAAGCTTATCAACGAAATCCGTAAGGGTAAGGTTCATTACGACTTCGTTGAGGTCATGGCATGTCCCGGAGGATGCTCCGGAGGCGGAGGTCTTCCCATACATGAAGATCTCAACTTGACCGCCGAGCGCGGAGACATGCTCTATGGTCTTGATACAAACAATAAAATAAGATTCTCACACGAGAATCCCGGAGTAATAAAGCTCTATAAAGACTACTTCGGAGAGCCATTGTCCGAAAAGGCAGAAGAACTCCTCCATACCGATCACTTCGGCTGGGAGATACCTCTTTCACCCCGGATGCCGGTATCTGAAGCTTAAAGATAAAAGTAACCTTGATTTGTCAGGTAACTCAAAAAAAGATGCAACAGATGATAAATGTCTGTTGCATCTTTTTTTGAGTTGTGTCTTCTTGTGCAAATTATCATACAAGATAGTAAATATTTGAAAAGAATGATTATAAAGATTCTCTTAAAATACATTTATCAAATGAAAAACCTTATGGGGTAAACAATATTTAAGAGAGGTATCAGCAATGGAGAAAAAAAAGAGAGCTTCACGCTTAGGCATGGTATGCTATGGTTTAGGAGATTTAGCATCACAGTTCGTATGGACTTATGTAGGTTCATATCTGACGATTTATTATACTGACATAGTTGGTCTTGCACCGCTTGCAGTAACGGTCATCATGATGCTTGCAAGAGTTTGGGACGCAGTAAATGACCCGATGATGGGGGCAATCGCGGAGAGAACACGTTCTAAATTCGGAAGGTTCAGACCTTACATCGCATTCGGTGCACCCTTCCTTGCAATATTCAGTGTACTGACCTTTGTAAATCCTTTTAGCGGACATAGCACCGCAGGCGTTATCTGGGCAGCAGCAATGTACATCATTGCAGGAATGATCTACACACTCGTAAACATTCCTTATGGCGCACTTGCAGGCGTTATGACAGAGGATGCAAACCAGAGAAACGTTATCAATACCTTCAGAAATATCGGTATGAACCTCGGAATGGTTATCGTAAACGGTCTTTCAGCAGGACTTGCCCTTAAGTTTTCGGCACCGGGCGCACAGGTGGCTGACGGACATGGTTATATGATGGTTGCTGTTGTGTACGGTATCATCGCAGTTCCGATGTTTGTAATAGTAGCACTTACAGGTAAGGAAGTCATACAGCCTGTAAATGAAGAGGTAAGAGGATTTTCTTTTAAGGAAACAATATCAAACCTTGTAAAGAACAAATATCTCATGATAATCACACTCATCATGGTACTCCAGATGACAGCATTTATGGGACGTATCGCAGTAACAGCTTTTTATGTGATTTACTGTCTTGGTTCCTTCACAATGATAGGTCTTATAATGACTATCCCTTCAATCGGCGGTATCGTTGGTTCGTTCTTTGTTCCTTTCTTTGCAAAGAGATTTGGAAAGAGAAACGTTTTAATGGTTGGAATGGCAATTCAGGCAATCGGACTTTTTATCATGTATCTTGCACCTTTTGATAATATTAACATGGTGCTTGCAGGAGACATAATTTTCGGACTCTTTAACATTGGTTTCCCGATGAGTCTTTCAATGGTATCTGACTCAGTTGACTACATGGAACTCAAAAGCGGCGTACGTACAGACGGAACAGCTTATGCAACTTACGGACTTGCAACCAAAATCGGTAATGCGGTCGGTGGTGCATTCGGTATCATGATAATGAGTGCATTCGGATATGTTGCAAACGCAGAACAGACAGCGGGCGCACTTAGAGGAATAAATATCACAGTAAACCTTATACCGGCAATACTGTTTTTAGTATCGGCAGCAGCCTGCCTCCTTTGGGATATGACTGACGCTGATGCTGATGAAATCAGAAGAAAGCTTGCCAACAGACATAAATCAGACAGCGAATCTGAAAGAAAGGCTGTTGAAGTTGCGGAAGTAGCTGAAGCTTAAAATAGTTTTAGATTAAGAGGTGAAAGAAATGTATAAGTATGACAGAAAAGGACCTAAAAGGGGAGTGGCTTTATACAGCTACTCTGCCGAGTTTGGTCTTACAAAGACACTTGAAGATTGTTTTGAAGATTTGCATGATATGGGTGCTCATGGTATCGAAATCCTTGCGAATACCCATATCGAGAATTATCCTTATCCCACAGATGAGTGGGTTGAGAAATGGCACAGACTTTGCGATAAATATGAAATCGTTCCTGTAGAATACGGTAACTGGATTGACTCACACGTTCTCGGTGACAGAGACCTTACAACGGAAGAGTCAGTGGAGATGCTTAAAAGGGATATCCGCCTTGCACATCGTCTGGGATTTACCGTAATGAGAACAAAGATGCCGGTAATCAACGACCTGCTTGAGCCTGTTCTTAATTGGAGAGAGATCATCAAGGGCGCGCTGCCTTTAGCAGAGGAGCTTGGCATTCAGATGTGCCCTGAGATACACACTCCTTCAAACCTTAAAGGCAAGCTTGTAAATGATTTTGTTGATTTCATCAAAGAAACAGGTACAAAGAATTTCGGCTTAAATATCGACTTTTCCGTATTCCGTACAGAATTCAAGGAAGGCGAATGGGTTGACCCGAACTACACACCGAACAAGCCGGAGGATATCATACCGCTACTCCCTTATATTTACTGCTGCCATGCTAAATTTATCAACATGAGTGATGATTTCAGGGAGACAACCATTCCTTATCCTGAGATCATAAAGGTTATGCAGGAAAATGGTTACGAGGGCTATCTTTTAAGCGAGTATGAGGGCGCTGACAAGTATGATGAAGGTTATGAAGTAGGACAGACGCTCCGCAAGCATCACATTTTGCTTAAAAATCTGCTTGGGGATTAAAGAGCGACATCGGAGGAAACAGACAATGGAAAAACAGGTTATTCAGTCAGTTGGATTTAGAAATACAAAAGACGAAAAGGGAAATGTTACAGGCTTTCAGTTCAAGGTAAGGCTGCCCTATTACAGAGGGATTTTCCTTTCTCAGATACGTCCGGGCACGCTTTTTGTTGACGGAGAGAAGATTGAAAAGGACGATATCGTTTGGAACATCAATGGTGAGGATTTCACGAATGAGGAAATGGCTTCTGATTTCCAGACACATTGGGCAACCACGAGCCCTGCCGTATTAAAGGTTAAGAAGGCAGGCGGACTTGCGCAGGGCTATCATGATCTGAAGTATGGCTTCTGCTTTACCTCATCCTATATGCCGCCGATTATCCAGAACGGTCTTGACCCGGACAAGGAATCAATGGTCTATATGCCTGAGTTTGGTCATCATGTAAATGAAAGAAGACTGCTTATCGTTTAATAAAACTGTATCGGTATCAGATTCTAAAGGTCAGAAAATGCATAGTGTTTTCTGACCTTTATTTTCTGACTGTTTTCAAAAGGTCAAAATAGGTGCGATTTATGGGAAAGAGGCAGGTAGAGGCAGGCGTAAAGCTGAATTATAATAGACTATGCAATAAATAAATGACATTTGTTGCAGGTCTGAACAGGATAAGGTTTCGTATGCAAAAAATGAAATCAAATTGTTCAGATATGAAAAGAGGCAGGCGTGGCTTTGAGTTATCATAAAGTCACAAGACAAGCAAAGAACTTTCAAATTCAGGAGGAAAGTAATTATGAAGAAAAAAATATTATCAGTAATTCTTGCAGGAGTGATGGCATTTTCACTTTCAGCATGCGGCAGCAGCTCATCAGATAACGGAGCAGCAGGAACAGTGGCTTCTGAGAAAGCTTCGGAGACAGCTTCGGAGACAGCAACAGGCGAGACAGCAGACAGCGCAGCAGCTTCAGCATCAACACATATTTATGTATTGACGGCTCCCGAAGATCATGGCTGGACAGGTTCGGTTGCAACCTTTGCAAAAGAAAAGGTTGAGGAAGTAAATGGCGAAGGCAAGTACAGCGCAGAGGTTATCACCTGTGACGATGCTTCTTATCAGATCAACCAGATTGAGGATATTATCGCAAAGGGCGAAAAGGATATCGCGGTTGTTATACAGCCTATCGATGATACGGTTCAGTCAGCTATCCAGGAGCTTGTTGATGCAGGCATTCCCTATGTGGCTTTCGACAGGATTATTGATGGTGTTGCAGACAGCGCGGTTGCAAACGTAAAGGGCGACAATGAGGGTATCGGTGCAGGTTCGGCAGCATATTTCGTATCACTCGGACTGAAACCCGGCGATAAGGTTTATGTTTATGAAGGAGATACCTCTTCAGTAACAACACTTCGTAATCAGGGATTTACAGAGTATCTTACAGGCGCGCTTGCATTTGACGGCGAGACAATTGCTGATGATGCTAAGTGGACAGAGGACCAGGTAAACAGCAGCATTACCTATTCAGGTGCAATGAACTGGAGCCGTTCTGATACCAAAGCCGCATTTGAGACACTTATGGGTGACAGCTCAAATACTTCCACAAAGTGGATTTATGCAGAGGATGATGAGCTTGCAATGGGTATCCTTGAAGCATTAAACGGTGGTGGAATTGATGATGCTGCAAAGAGTTCATTCCTCGGAAACAAGCCCGTTATCACAGGCTGCGGAGGTCTTGATGAGTTTTACGGCGTTCTCAGAGGTGAGTCCTATGAAGATATTTACGGACAGCTTGGCGGATTTATGTCAGTAACCTACAGCCCCAGCATGATACAGACAGCTATTGCAGATATGGTTGATTATCTTGACGGCAAAGAAGTAACAAAGGATCACGTTATCGAATGCCAGAATGTAACTGCTGATAATGTGGCTGAATTTAAGGGATTTAACTAAATTGAAACTGCATATTTAATGAGCCAACCGGGAGGAGAACACAATGTCTTTACTTGAAATGAAAAACATAAAAAAATCCTTCAGCGGCGTACCGGTTCTGAAAGGCGTGGATTTAACGGTTGAAAAGGGCGAAATCCACGCCCTTCTCGGTGAAAACGGAGCCGGTAAGTCAACGCTGATGAATATAGTAACAGGAACCATCGATTTTGACGATGGAAGCATAAATTTCGACGGAGAAGTATTAAAGAATATTACTGTTAAAAGGAGTGAGGAAAAAGGCATAGCTTTTGTGCATCAGGAACTCAATCTTTTCAATGATTTGAGGGTGTTTGAAAATATATATATAAATAAAGAACTCACAAACAGCTTCGGAAAATTGAAGAAAAAAGAAATGATAAGAAACTCCGAAAAGCTGTTTGAAGAGTTAGGGGTCAATATAGACCCAACAGAAATGGTTGAAAATCTGAAAATGGGAGAGAAGCAGCTTCTCGAAATTTCAAAGGCACTTTTCTTTGACGCGAAGCTTCTCATTCTCGATGAGCCAACCACTTCGCTGACAAATGAAGAGGTTGAGCATCTTTTCAAGATAGTAAAGGATCTGAAAAAGAAGGGAATTTCCTTCATATTCATTTCGCATAAAATGCCGGAAATATTTGAATACTGCGATGCCTATACAGTTTTCAGAAATGGTGAATATGTAGGCAGCGGCAAGATTGCTGATACCAATCCGGCTGAGGTGACGAAACTCATGGTAGGTCACGCTTCGAATTCGGGTGAGCTTTATCGCGAAAGAAAGAGCGGAGAAGAAGTATTAAAACTTGAAAATCTTTCGGGAAAAGGCTTTAGGAATATAAATATGTCTGTAAAGAAAGGTGAAATCGTAGGACTTACAGGACTTCAGGGCTCGGGCAGCAGCGAGCTTCTGCAAAGCCTTTTCGGGGTATCACCCATAACATCAGGTGGGATTAAGGTTAAGGGTCAGGAATATAAAAACCTTACTACCCATAAATCCATGAAAGCGGGGATAGGACTTCTGCCCGCGAACCGAAAGGAAAATTCGGTCATACCTGATATGACTATCGTAGAAAATATGTATCTTGCAGAACAGGTTTTATCGGCAGGACATTTTAACATAAATAAGAAAAAGGAAAAAGAGAATTACAATAATTATAAGCAGCAGATAAATATCAAGGCAGAGTCACCGGACGATGGTATTCTCTCGTTAAGCGGCGGAAACCAGCAGAAGGTATTTATGGCGAGATGGCTCAATACAGGCGCAGATATTCTTCTTTTTGACAATCCGACTCAGGGAATTGACGTTGGTGCAAAGGAAGAGATTTATAAGCTGATACTAAAACTATCGGAGTCGGGAAAGACTATTCTCGTGAATACGTTGGAGATACCGGAATTACAGAAGGTTGCAGACAGATGTGTGATTTTCTACAACGGTGAGATTATTAAAACTTTGGCTCATGATGAAATTGAAGAACATACGGTAATGATGTATTCAACAAATTCTCTATAAGAAAGACATGGATATGGCGATGGAAACGATTAATAATAAAAAGAAAAACGTGCTCGGGGCTATCTGGCACAATTACAGCTTCATATTTGTATTTTTTATAATATTTATTGTGTATGCGCTTACAAGCAGTGCAATGACATGGAGCGCAACAATGAATATACTGAGGCATTCTGCGGTTATCGGTATTATCTCACTGGGGATGGGCATGGTCTGCCTTACAGGTGAGATAGACCTTTCGGCAGGCTCAACCCTCGCACTGGTAAGCGGCTTTTCGGTAGTGGTATTCAATGCGACATCGGGAAATATTTTTCTTACGGCAATATTTGCAATTGTATTCGGTGCATTGCTGGGAACTGTAAACGGGCTGCTTGTCGGTGTCGTAAAAATGCCGTCATTCATAGTAACCCTCGCAACCATGCTGATTTACAGGTCATTTTCACAATATTTCTGTCAGCATATTTCGAAGGAGCTTATAGGCGGCGGAAGCTCGGTTTACAGAATGTCGAATAAGTTCAGCGGCTATGAGCTTATGTATTCGCTTGGAAATAATAAGCTTGCAACGATTCCGATAGTTGGAATAGTTCTTATAATCTTCACCGCACTTTTTGTATATATCCTTGAAGATACAAAATACGGCAAAAAAATTTATGCCACAGGCTCCAGTGAAAAAGGTGCTTTCATGACAGGTATCAACGTAAAGGCAGTTAAAATGTCTGTTTTCGTGATAATGGGTATTATGGTCGGTGTAGCTGCTTACCTTTGGATCTGCATGAATGCTTCATCTGATCCGGCTACAACAGGTTCAAGCTATGAGATGTATGCAATAGCAGCAGTTGTTTTAGGCGGAATTGCCATGAGCGGCGGACGCGGAAGAATGCTCGGAGTGCTTTTCGGCTCTCTGTCATACACCGTTATTGACAAGATAATCATAGCCCTGAAGATGGATTCGCTCATAAATAACGCGATAAAGGGTATAATTCTTATAGTAGTAATTCTTATACAGATTGCAGCACCGCAGATCAAGGAGAAGCTGAAGAAATAAGGGGTTATTTATAATGGATAAAATCAGAGTTGGAATTATAGGCTGCGGAGCAATATCCGTCAGAAGGCACTTGCCGGAGTATGTGGCACGCGAAGATGTGGAGATTGCGGCAATTTACAACCGTACAAGAAGCAAGGCGGAAGAGGTACAGCGCGAGTACGGCGGAGTGGTCTGTGACAGTATCGAACAGCTTGTCAATATGGATATTGATGCGGTAAGCGTTTGTACGGCAAATTCAAGACATGCCCATGATGCAATACTTGCGCTTCAGGCAGGCAAACACGTCCTTTGTGAAAAGCCTATGGATGTAGCTATTTATAAGTGTATAGCAATGGTGGAGGAGGCTGAGAAAGCCGGAAAGCTTCTGATGATAGCGCAAAATCAGCGTTTTTCGTCAGCACACGTTAAGGCTAAAGAGCTGATTGATGCAGGTGAGATAGGAAGAATTGTTTCCTTTGAAACCAAGTTCGGTCATTCGGGACCTGAGCGCTGGACGGGCTCAGATGATACATGGTTCTTTAAAAAGACTGATGCCGGAATGGGGGCGCTTGCCGACCTCGGAATTCACAAGACAGACCTTGTGCATTATCTGACGGGGCAGACTATTACGGAGGTTTACGCACATACAGCAACACTCGACAAGAAATATCCCGACGGAAATCCCATAGATGTTGAAGATAACGCATGGTGCATCTATAAGCTTGCAGACGGTGCGACAGGAACGATGCACGCGAGCTGGACGGATTACGGACAGGAGTACAATTCGATTGTCATTCATGGAACGGAAGGCTCGATAAGATGCTATGATGACAGGGAATACAGTCTTATAGTTGAAAAAAGCGATGGAAGGCAGAATTTCCTTTCTACCGAAAAAATGATGACGAATACGGACCAGACCATAGGAACAGGTGAAAACCTGCATTCGGGGGTTATCGACGAATTTATCGAGAGTATAAAAAAGGAAAGGGTATGCCGATGCACAGGAGCAGAAGCACTCAAATCCATGCGTGTGATTTTTGCGGCTATGGCATCCTCGGAGATTGGCAGAATGATAACTATTCCTGAGAACAGATGATAAAGATTATCAAAAAAATGGGTGCTTCCTAATATTTGGAAGCACCATTTTTACAGTAGTTCATTAGCTCTTTCAAGGGCTGCATCTATATGCTCACAGAAGTTTTCTTTACCGACTTTATCGAGGAAACCGGCTTTCTGCATTGTGTGCATCGGCTGTTCATTAACGTGAGAGAAGATGACGGTTATGTTGCGCTTTTTGCAACGCTCCCATACGCCGTCAAGGGCTCGAAGTGCCGTTGCGTCAAGTGCCGGAACACCTCTCATTCTGATTATCAGGCATTTTGTGTAGTCCTTTACTGAAATGCTTGTAAGCAGGTCTGCAACGCCGAAAAACATAGGACCGCAAATCTCATATACTCTGACCGTCTTCGGAACCACTTTAAGTGAAATAGCGTCCTTATCATCTTCCGTTCCAAAATATTTCCAACCTGTAACAGAGGTTTCCTCGCTCATCCTCTTCATGAAAAGCAGTCCTGCGAGAAGCATTCCGACTTCGATAGCCATTACAAGGTCGAATACGACCGTAAGTATGAAAGTCGTCACAAGTACGATAATATCGCTTTTGGGGGCTGTTTTGCAGAGATGCACAAAAGCTCTCCATTGGCACATATTATAGGCGACGAGGAAAAGTATTGCCGCTATTGTAGGCATCGGGATAAGTGCTGCATAGGGCATGAGAATAACGAGCACCAATACCAAAACTATCGCGTGAACCATGCCGGCAATGGGAGTCTTACCACCGTTCTTGATATTGGCAGCGGTTCTTGCAATAGCACCGGTTGCCGGAATGCCGCCGAAAAGGGCAGAACCGATATTACCGATACCCTGAGCGACAAGCTCCATATTTGAACGGTGCCTTGAACCTGTCATACCATCTGCAACGACACAGGAAAGTAGTGATTCAATGGCTGCAAGAATCGCGATGGTAAAGGCATTCGGAAGAATATTACCTATTGCATTCAGAGAAAGCTCCGGCATGGTGAAATGGGGAAGCTCACTGCTTATCGTATAAAGGTCTCCGATGGTATTTACCTGAAGTCCGAGACATTTTACCATAATGATACCGATAATTACGGCTATGAGCGAACCAGGAATTTTGTCGTTTACATAAGGCCAGATGATCAGTACAGCAACCGAAACAGCACCCACGATAAGAGCCTGAAGGTTGAAGCTTCCGAAATATTTGAAAAAGGCGGACAATTTCTCCATTGTCTCTATGGTAACCGTGCCTGCAGGATAGGTTAAACCGAAAAAATCCTTAAGCTGTCCGATGAGAATGGTGACAGCGATGCCGGCTGTGAAACCTGTTGTGATCGTATAGGGAATGAATTTAATGAGGCTGCCGAGTCGGAGAAGTCCCATTACGATAAGTATCAGTCCGGCAATGACTGTGGCAAGAGCCAGTCCCGACATACCGTTTTTTGCAACGATACCGGCAACGATTGTTGCGAAAGCTGCCGTTGGTCCTGCAATCTGCACTTTGCTTCCACCGAGAAATGAGATAAGAAAACCGGCAATAATCGCGGTATAAATACCTTCCTCGGGACCGACACCGGAAGCCAGCGCAAGCGCAATTGAAAGGGGAAGTGCTATAACGGCA
>CAJOPI010000243.1 GCA_905236275.1 uncultured Lachnospiraceae bacterium
CGAGTCAACGGTGAGCCGCATCACCACAAACAAGTATGTTTCCACGCCCTTTGGCGTCTTTGAGCTCAAGTACTTTTTCAACAGCGGGCTTGAGCAGACCGACGGAAGCCTTGTGGGTTCCGAGAGCGTCAAGACCTTCATCAAGGATATGATTGCGGGTGAGGATTCTTCCCAGCCCCTGAGCGATGAGCACATCGCCGACATGCTGAGTGAGAAACTCAATCTCAAGATCGCCCGCAGAACAGTGGCAAAATACCGTACTCAGCTCGGCATTGAGTCCTCGTCAAAACGCAGGGTACGGTAGCATCGAATCCCTGCCGAAGCACGCCGTCAGGCGTCTTCTGCCGGATGCGCAACAGGCCGCCGGCCCGGGGTGGTGGCGCAGAATCTGTAGCTTTCGGGAGGTGTGCAATTCCAAAAAACAGGTGGTTAGAGACTGTCTCCGTGTTTTTTTTCAGATCTGATCTTACGGTACGCGCGGTAGAATGTATAAAATGGGAAGAATGGAGATGATATGAGCAGTAAGGAAGAAAAATGCAAAAAAACTAAAAGACACAAAAAAACTGTAAAAGAGTTAAATCCTATTGACGATCTGATGTTTAGTAAAATGGCAGAAAGCAGAGAGTTCTGTCAGGAAATTCTTCAGGTTATATTGAATGATTATGATTTGCGGGTTATTAAAAATACTTCACAATATAGTATAAGAAATTTAAAAGGCAGGTCTGTTATTCTTGATGCAAAATGCAAGTTGGGAGACGGTAGAATTGTTGATATAGAAGTCCAAAATTCCTCTGATGATGATCCTCAAAGAAGAGTTCGCTATTATGGTTCTGTTCTTACAGCAAATAGCCTTAAGAAGCGAAAAAATTTTAAAACGCTTCCTGATATATGTATGGTTTATATATCAAAATTTGATGTTTTTAAAAAGAATTTAAATGTCTATTATGTAAATAGAACGATAAATGGAATAAGCGAGGTGGTCTATAATGGTTATGAAGAAGTTTATGTAAATGCTGTGTGTAGCGATACAACAAATGACATTGGGCAGTTGATGCAGGTTTTTGTTAAGGATAAGGAATATAATGATAAATTTCCATTCACATCAGGTTTAAAAAGAACATTTAAAGAAACAGAGGAGGGCAGGAAGGAAATGACAGATTTGTTGGAAGAATTTTATGGTGATCAGCTAAGGGCGCAAAGAAAAGAAACAAGAGAAAAAGTAAAAAAAGCAAGGATACAAGCAAAAATGGAAGGGCAGAATGAGATAGCCTCTTTGTGTACTAAACTTTATAATGAAAATAGAGGTGAAGATATAAAGAGGATAAATGAAGATTTTGAATATAGAAAAAAACTTTTAGAAGAAATGTTTCCGCAGGAGAAGAAGGGAGAATGTCCTGCATAAACAAAGCTGAATGCCATACCATACATTTTCCTGATGAATATCATGTATTTTAGACGTCTGTATCTGTATTCGTTCAACATTCTGATATTGTGTAGGAATATACTCTATTACATTGATTGAGTATCAGCCGGAGGATTGAAGTTTATAAAATCCATAAAAACAGTATATTTTGTGTGTTTCATTAAACATAACAGTTATACAGTAGTGAGAATAAAAATGGGAGAAATGTCAGATTTATTGGAAGAATTTTATGATGATCAGCTAAGGGTGCAAAGAAAAGCAACAAGAGAAAAAATAAAAAAAGCAAGGATACAAGGAGAAAGGAAAGGAGAAAAGAAAGGACTGAATAAGTTGTCTTCTCTATATTCTAAGCTTTATAAAGAAAAAAGAAGTGAAGATATAAAGGGGATAAATGAAGATTATGAATATAGGGATAAACTTTTAGAAGAAATGTTTCCGCAGGAGAATAAGGAAGAATGTCCGGCATAAACAAAGCTGAATGCCATACCATCCATTTTCCTGATGAATACCGTGTATGTTAGACGTCTGTATCTGTATTTGTTCAACATTCAGATATTGCGTAGGAATCGACTGTTTTACATTGATTGAGCATCAGCCGGAGGATTGGAGTTTATAAAATCCATAAAAATAGTATATTTGTGTGTTTCATTAAACATAACAGTTATACAGTTGTGAGAATAAAAATGGGAGACATGTCAGATGTAATTGAAGAGTTTTTTGGAGATCGTC
>CAJOPI010000244.1 GCA_905236275.1 uncultured Lachnospiraceae bacterium
GATTTTCTTTGCTAGAGCCACCCCCTTCTTAATACACCGACATATTGCCAAAATCGTCTCAGCGGCGATAATGATTGCATCATTCAGATCGTCCGCTTTCATTAACTACTGGCTCGTCGGCTACTACTTTCTTTTTTCTTCTGAGCCGAGGAATGATGTGCTCTTTCGTGAACTTGGTAATGTGGATCACCATGTCTGCGAGTACGATTATTTCCCCAGCGTAATGCAAGCCTCGAAAGGCTTTAATACAAATTTCTTTTTTCATTTTGATGTTATTATTTAAGTTGTTAATAAATATGTTAATTGTTCTCTTCTTCTATATAAGGGTTTCAGTTTGTGGTAATTACGGCACAAAAAGAAAGGGCTGAAAACTACCTTTTTTAGATAATTTTCAGTCCATTCTATGTTTTAGCCTCGCCAGCAATCAATTTTGAGAGGCATTAGCTCTCTAGTCGAGTGTTGGGTCATCAGCATGGTCAACGGTTTATAAAGACTCCTCGTCTTTATGCCTATTAACCTCTTATTATATTTAGCTCATTCAAATCTTCATTCTGTTGCTCTATCTCTGAGAGCTTGATTTGCGGCTAAATCTATGTTCTATCGTAAATAAGGTTTTCATGGCTTCTGCATTATATGGTTGAGAAAATAACAGAAGAAGCCACAATTTGAGGGTAAAAATTGAGATTTCGACTTAAAAAAACTTAAATCTTTCAGGGGGAGCACTAAGGGGGAGCAGTTTTTTAGCAAAAGAAGAAACCCACTGAAAATCAGCGGGTTTCAAATATTCTTTGCGGAGAGAGAGGGAGATTCGGGATGAGAACGGATGATGAGTAATGATGACAAATGCCTTTGTTTTCAATGAGTTACGAATACTCCACAAATCATTTTTTCTCAAATTTTATCTTCTTAAATCCCTTCGGCGGAACCTCTTGCCTATCTCAATTATTTGTTATACCTTCGCCTCCGAAATCAGTTGGAACCTCTTCGGAACCACAATTTTCATTGACAAAGGTAAGCATAATTTTTGAGATACGCAAATGATTCAGATTAAATTTTCAATGAGGCCGTACATTAAAGGCAGTACGGGACAAGTGGGCATCAAGGTAAGATGGAATCAAAGTAAGTCTGAGGTTTCATTCTTCACCAACGTTTGGGCTGAACCTGACAAGTGGGATGCAGACCTTTTAAGAGCCAAGAAAGGAACTACCCACTACGTGCGTGATATGAAGTTCACCTATCTGGAGATAAATGAAGCCATAGCTGAGTACCGTCAAGAGATAGAAGGCGTATTTGATAAATGCGCAATCAAAAACAGCGTTCCCACAGTTGACGAGTTAAAGACAATGGTAAACTATGCTCTTGGTCGTGTCGATGCCCAAGCAACCCACCCTATTGCTGTTCAGAGGAAAAAGACGTTTAAGGAAATGATTGACTTGTTCCTGGAAGAGTGTGGCAAGGAGAAAAATTGGGATGACCAGGCTAAGGAGAAATATACCCAGGCATTCCAGCACATCACCAAGGCTAATCCCAAAATTCGTCCAGACAAGATTACATTGGAACATATGTATAAACTCCGCGACTGGTATATTAAGAACGAATACCGCAATCGTACTATCAACAAACAGGTAACGATGCTGAAGGGATTCCTGAAATGGCTCAACACAAGGGAAGGATATGAAGTGCCAACAACAGTACTTAACTTTGAAACAAACCTAAAGGTGTTACCAAAGACAGTCACGTTCCTACACTATGATGAGCTACTTCACTTTGCGCATTTTCAATTTGAGAAGGATGAAAGTGGTCGCCTCTCTCGCGCACGCGATTTCTGGTGCTTTATGGCATTCACATCCTTGCGCGTGTCAGATCTTAAACGGCTGAGGGCGATACACATCCATGACGGACGTATTGATATGTATGCAAAGAAAACTGGTGAACATCTTACCATACCTTTGACTGAAGAAGCGCAACGCATATTAGCAAAGTATAAGGGAGAACAAAGTGCAGATGATTATGTATTTGACATTCAAAGCCCTCAAAAATTGAATGATGCCGTCAAAGATGCAGCCAAAGCAGCTGGTATTGACAGAACTATCACAGAGGTCTATTACATCGGAACGGAACGACGGGAAGAATCCAGTATGTTCTGTGACATCATTTCCAATCACGATGCTCGGCGTACCTTTGTCTCATGCTCGTTGGCAATGGGAATTCCAGCGGAAACAGTGATGAAGTGTACTGGTCATAAGTCTTACAATACAATGAAGCCATATATTGAGACGGCTACAGAAACAGCTGCTCTTGAAATGGAGAAGTGGAACAAGAACCAGTATCGGAGCAAAATAATCAATCTTCTAGACGAGGCAGATGAAGACTTCCTAAAATCTCTGCTTCGAGACATTCAAGAAAAACTAGCTGAAACCGCTTAATACGATAGTTCACGATAACAAGCACTGTACCTCAAAGGTATGGTGCTTTTTTATTGAACTTTTTATTGAGCATTTACTGAATACACAATATTTTTATTGAGGCCATAGATTCTTTTTACTGAGTTTATTGAGCCTTGCACAGTTTTCAGAATAGCAGTTCCTTTGCACCGTAAAAATGAAGTGAAACCAAAACTTTTATAAATATGGAACAGCAATTTTTAATTAACATGAGTCAGGACGAATTCTTCGAGAGACTGAAGGAATGTTTTGCGGAAGCATTATTCGCCCCAGAACCAAACGAAGGAGTTAAGGTGAAGAAACATTATGTGTATGGGCTTCAAGGATTGTGCGACTTGTTCGGATGTAGTACAGCAACAGCCTCGCGCATTAAAAAAAGTGGTGTAATAGATGCAGCCATCAGTCAGATTGGAAACACCATCGTTGTTGATGCAGATTTGGCAGTCGATCTTCTCAAAGTTCGGAAGCGTACTGGTCATCAGCATGGCCACACTCACAGATAAACGTTTTCTAATAATGTATTACGCATGAATACACCGCAGATGAACTACAATGCCGCTGCAATGGTTGCAGCAATGGGACCAGAAGGAGAAAAGAGATTCAGCAAGGCAGCAGACAGAATGGAATCGGGTGTCATAAGAGTCGGCTTGTGGATTGCTGCTATAACTACGCTATGCCTTATCAGTAGAATCATAGTTGACAAGATTGGTACATGGACTATCAATAAGGCTAACAATTCTGCCAAAGAAGATTTGGAACGAGTTAAGTGCGAAGAAAAGGCTAAACTCCGTGAAAGAGAATGTGAGGCAGAGGCAAAACTGCATGAGGCCAATAACCTGTCAGATGTCCGAAAACATAGAGAGGAAAAGATAATAGATTTGGAATACGAGAGAGAAAAGGCAAAGATTAGAGATACAGAATACTCTACCCTAAATGACGGAAATGGTGTTGAAGATGATTTTCCCAGCGATAAACTTTGGCTTGATGACTACCGAAAAAAGCATCCTATGCCCAAATTGCCTGACTTCTTAAACTTCATTATTGGTTGCCCTGAAGGTTATGAGATAGCAGTTCTGCTCAACATGCTTTCAATGCTTGGAGCCATGTGTTTTTCAAGGGTTCGCGCTAAATATCTCGATGGTACGTCTAAAGCCCCAAATTTGCAAGTTATCATTGAAGGTATCAGTGGCGCAGGGAAGAGTCTGTTCAAGCGAATATACGACCTCTTCTTTGAACGAATCAAAACCTCGGATGCAGAAAAAGAGAAATCTTCGGAACAGAAGATAATCTCTACAAAAGGTATTGATACATCTACACCAGCTCTTTGTGAGTTGTTAGATAGTAATCAGGGGGTGCATCTTTATATACAGGAATCAGAAATAATCCGTGTTGTTGAATTGCAGAAGCAAAAGAAGGGCATCCCTGCTTCATACTTTCTTCCAGCCTTTGACAATGATGACGTTATCCGAACCACAAAGAATGGTGAGACAAGATTTAACCTGTATCTTAACTA
>CAJOPI010000245.1 GCA_905236275.1 uncultured Lachnospiraceae bacterium
ATCATGTCCGAGTAGGACAGCCAGTAGCTTGTCTCCTCGTCCTGTTTTCTCCTAAACATAAAGCATCACCCCCGCCTCTTCTGAGTTTCCATGGCTTCCGTCAGGGTCTCGGCAGCTTTTGATGCGCGGCTTAGGTTTTTATTGTAGGACTGGCTTATCTCGACCATATTGTCATTCAGAAGCCTCATGGACTCATCAATTCTCTTCGGCATGACCTCCACGCTTGCGGAGAGCTTTTCTATGAGAAGGTTCTGCTTATCCATATATCTTGCAAGGATGGCAGTATCGGCACCGATTTCTTCCTGGACGCGTTTCACGTCGTCAACATAAACACCGAATGCATCCATGAGTCTTGACGTATGCTTATCGATTTCAGCAAGGTTTTCGGCTGTGCTTCCGGTCTTTGCAAGAATGTCATTCATCTGTCTTGCATTTTCCTGCTGTGAAACGTAAGCCTGATTTACGGTCTGTCCCAACTTTGTAAAGCTGTGCTCAAGTGAAGCGTTCATCTGCTTTATAAAATTATCAACTACCATAGACATTGCGTCCATCTGGTTTTTCGTTGCCATATTCGCAAAGTCTGTGATCGTTCCGTTGAAACGCTCGAACTCGAAGCTCAGGGTTTCGAGCAGGCCGTCTCCAACCGACTCGCTCATTTTCTTTACGGCGTCATACTGCCTCTTCTGCAGCTCTATCAGGCGGTTTACACCCTCGCTGTCAGTATCGGGCAGGACATATTTTTTGTAGGCATGAAGGAAATCCTTTACGGCATTTTCCGCATCATCAACTCTGCGTTTCAGTACAAAGTTATAAACAAGCGAGAATATCATTCCATAAATCGAAGTATGGAAAGCAACCTTTATACCATCCATAAGCGGTTCAATGCTGCCTGTTATCTCCGCTGTAGAGCCTGTATTGAAGTTCTGGAGTCCGAGCGAAAGACCGATGAAGGTTCCAAGTATTCCGAGACCTGTCATAACACCCGGTATCTGGTTTAAGATGTTTCTGTGTATTATGCTGTC
The DNA here is from genome assembly GCA_905236275.1 of uncultured Lachnospiraceae bacterium. Taxonomy (GTDB): domain Bacteria; phylum Bacillota; class Clostridia; order Lachnospirales; family Lachnospiraceae; genus NK4A144. Next base: position 1,023 of record CAJOPI010000245.1, read on the forward strand.
AATCAGGTCATAATTTATGAACTCATCAATATTACACTTATAATAAGCCTTATCGGAGCGGCTTATCCTCTCTATCTCTTTCAGATAGTCCCCGTAACGTTTCGAAAGATTCTTATCCGAAAAAAGTACCTCCCTGTGTTCCTCATAATGCCTGAAAAGATATCCCTGACTCGAAAGAGCATCTTTCTCGATCTTGTCTTTTGCCCTCTCCAGTTCAACCGTCGCATTGGCTGCCGGAGCAAGGCTGTTCTGTATGGAGAACATGAATATAAGCCCGACGATTATGAACATCGCCGCATTGACTATTACATTTGATATGCTTGGTGCCGAACTGCCCAAAAAGGTCAGGCAGAGGAAAACCGCCACCATAAGCATATAGGTGATTATTATAAATACCTCATATCTTACTTTTGCTTTCAAATCCTTAATCCCTCCTAAATTTCAATTAAGTAACCACTATATCACATAAATGTAAACAAAATATGTTCACTTTATTTAGATGATATATACGGTGACATTGCAGATAATGAAGAATCAGCGTGTATTTTCGAGAATCTTTCCTTCACGGTAGGCATCGAGAAGACCGCGGAGGTCGGCGATTTTTCTTCTGATAACATCTCCATCGTCAATGTCGGCTACCATCACTCTGTGGCTTTCCGTTTCCACCACGCTTGTGTCGGAGTCGATATCCAGATTTTCCTCCAGTGCCGTCTGCAGGCTTACAAAGGGCTGGTGCGCCTTTATCCTCATACCATGCGAATTAAAGATAAGCGTGTATCCGGCAATTCCTGTAGTTTTCTGATAAGCCTTACAGAATCCGCCGTCGATAACGAGCACCCTTCCGTTTGCGCGTATCGGTGACTCGCCCTTGCTTACATGAACCGGAGTATGTCCGTTTATTATATGGCTTCTCTCCGAATAAAGACCGAACTCATGCAGGATCATAAGCGCAAAACGCTCGTCATTATAATATGTATAATATGGATTTCTCGGTTCCTGCCAGGTTGTCTTATCCGTAAGGTATGAGCGTTCAAAGGTCTTTACGATACGGCCTGAAAGCGGCGATTTCATTCCGCACCAGAGATACCACATCCAGTCAAGGCTGTCTTCATCACCCACGTTCCATGCCCTTCTTGCTTTTTTATCACAGAAATCAATATAGGAACGCCCCTGCAATGGCTTTCCGTCACAGGTCATAGGGTCAAGATTACCATTTTTATCAAGCGGGATACAGCCATGGAAAAGGAGATTTTCATTACAGCACTTATACATCGAACCTCTCGAATAAAGGAAATCAATATGCCTTCTCAGACGTTCGCTGTTAACAAATGCCTTGTAAAGTCCTTTCATTATTGCCGCTTCTTCTTCCGTTAATTCATAAGGCTTCTGCATATCGAGAGTGGGAAAATCAGTCGTGTTCAGCTCATATACCTTTCCGTCAATCTCTATGCTCTTATTTATGATATCGACCTTTTCAAGAAGAAGCCGTCC
>CAJOPI010000246.1 GCA_905236275.1 uncultured Lachnospiraceae bacterium
GGATTTAAGAGAGGTCAGGCGGCTTCTTTCCATAAGCAGTAATAATCTAAACCAGTATGCAAGGAGGGCAAATGAAAACGGAAGCATATATGAATCCGATATAAAGAACTTAAAAGCGCAGCAGGATGAACTATGGGAAATGCTTCGGTCAATCATGAGCCGCCTGGGTAATCTGGAATAAACGGAGGTCATGCATGGCAGCTACAAGGCTTATAGCACTTCATATAAATAAAGGACGTACCATAGAACAGTGCCTTAAAGATAGAACTGACTATGCAAAAAACCGTGAAAAAACCGAAAACGGCGAATACATTTCCTCGTATGAATGTGATTACCGGACAGCAGATAAGGAGTTTTTTCTTTCAAAATCCGAATACGGAAGAAAGACAAACCGTAATAGAAATGGTGACATTATTGCTTATCAGATCAGGCAGTCATTCAAACCCGGAGAGGTTACTCCTGATGAAGCGAACCGGATCGGATATGAAACAGCAATGCGATTTACAAAAGGCAGACATGCTTTTTTTGTTGCGACGCATACAGACAAAGCCCATATCCATAATCATATTCTGTATAATTCCACAAATCTTGAATGCAATGGGAAGTTCAGAAATTTTCTCTTTTCTGCGATCGCACTTCAAAAGGTCAGTGATCTTGTCTGTCTTGAACACGGATTATCCGTCATAAAACCTGCACGTCCGAGCGAAAGGATAAAGCGGACAGTCTATCCAAAAGCCAAAACCGTCCGGTCGGATATAAGGGAATCTGTAGATATTTCACTTTCAAAAAATCCCGTTAGCTTTGATGAATTCCTGGAATTCCTAAAACAATTGGGATATGAAATCAAACGAGGAAAACATACTGCCGTAAAATCCAAAAATCAGAGACGTTATATAAGATTCGACTCATTAGGTAAGGGATATAAAGAAAAAGACATAAAGGATTCAATCCAGAAGTCAGTTGAAGCAGCCAAACCTAAGCCCAGAGATTTTAATCTCCTCCTCAATCTGCAGGACATTATTGCATCAGGAAAGGGCTACTGTTATGAACGCTGGGCAAAGGTTTTTAACATAAAGCAGATAGCAAAAGTTCTACTGTTTTTGCAGGAGCATGATTGTCTTGATTATGGAACCTTAGAGAAAAGAGCCTCCGATGCTTCTGAAATATTTGCAGAAATCTCAAATGGAATAAAGAAAGCAGAGAGCGATTTAGCTAAAATCTCATCCCTGAGACAGCAGATTTTTAATTACGCAAAGACAAGAGAGATTTTCATTTCTTATAAAAATCATGGTTACAGCAGCAAGTTTTTTGAAGAACACCGGGAAGCCATCACACTTCATAAAGCAGCCAAGAAAGCTTTTGCAGAATACACGAAAGCAACTGGTGCCAAGATTCCAAAAGTAAAAGAACTGAATGAGGAATTTCAGAAAAAACTCGAATTAAAGAAAAAGTTATATCAGGAATACCGGCAGATCAAGCAGGATATGAAAGACTACCAGATCGCCAAATATGATGTAGACAGGATACTCGGAATTGATGAAAAGACCAAAAATGCTGAAAGGGAAAATGAACATAAGCAGCAGAAAAATGGACCATCACTTTAATAAGCGCTCGCAAGAGTGCGCAGCTCTGACTTTTGAAAAAAGTCAGTTCAAAGGGGATTGGGGTATTCCCCAACAAGCAGAATGAAGCAAACATGACCATGTTTGCACTGCTTGCCAAGTAGCGAAATCTATCAATATAACTCAAATGAAAGGAGCCTTTTATATATGAATAAAGTAATACTTGTAGGAAGACTCACAAAAGACGCAGAGATCAGAAATGCGAATTCCGACAAAAAATATGCACGTTGTAACATCGCCGTAAACAGATCCTTTGCAAAAGAAGGCGAGAAAGCCGGTGCAGATTTTATTAACATTGCAGCCTTCAAGCATAATGCCGACTTCCTCGAAAAGTATGGAAAAAGCGGTATAAAACTCATCATAAGTGGACGCATACAGACCGGTTCTTACGAAAAGAACGGAGCACGTATTTTCACAACAGATGTAATTGTCGAGCAGGTTGAATTTGCAGAAAGCAAAAATTCAACAGAATATGCAAACAGCAGCAGCGGCGAATCCTTATCCGTACCCGAAAGGATAGATGAGGAAATGCCGTTCAGATAAACAGGGGGAGAGATGATACTCTCCTCTTCTATCTTAAATAAAAGGAGGAACTGAACTATGGCTGTAAAATATAATGAGATAAAAGCACTTGCAAAATCAACAGCACTCGATTTATCTTCAAGCACAGATAAGTGGAAATCCTTCCTTGAGACTTCAGGAAGATTATATCATTACCGATTCACTGACCAGCTTCTTATCTTTGCACAGAGACCGGATGCAACAGCCTGTGCAAAAATCGAAACCTGGAATCAGAAGATGCACTGCTGGGTAAATAAAGGTTCCAAAGGAATTGCCCTTTTGGATGAAAGTTCTGACAGACCAAAACTCCGATATGTGTTTGATGTTTCGAACGTTCATCCCGGTTGGAATATCGGAAGACTGCCTGA
>CAJOPI010000247.1 GCA_905236275.1 uncultured Lachnospiraceae bacterium
CATATAACGTAATCCTCGCCCTGATAATTAAAGGTTGTCATATCAAGACTGAAAGCATCAAAGTTTCCTTCTGTTGAACCGTCTGCATTCGTAAATTTCCTTGCATCTTCCCAGGATTCTTCATTAAGAAGATCTTTGGGATTATTGCAGACAAGCACATAAGGTCTGATATTCCATACACCTTTCGGGTCATCGGAGCCTGCAAAATATACAACCCACTTGTCGCCAACCTTGTGGAGCTCAGGAGCCCAAATGTGGTATCTCGGAGCGGTTCCGTCGGTATGGTGCCACCAGATTACATGGTCTTCGGCATCCGCAAGTCCTTCAAGGGTTGTTGCCCTTCTGAGTGCAATCCTGTCATAGCCCTTGTCTGCGCTTCCGTAAGCCGGCCATGAAGAGGTGAAATAGTAGTAACCGTCATCCTCGTTATAAATTACATAAGGGTCAGCTTTTTCCTCTATTATTGGATTGTTGAAGTAGGAAACGTGACCTGTAAGCTCATGGTTTCCGATTTCGAGGTCTTTTGTATTTGTAACGATAATGCCGTTCTCGTCTGTCCAGACGATTGAAGCATCTTCCTTAACCTTGCCGTCCGAGAAAGTTACCTTTGCGGGTGTTTCCAAAGAAACATCAGCTCCGGAAGAGACATTAAGATTAGAAGAAACGCTTGTCTCAACATCAGTAACCTTCACGTCAACCGTTCTGCTGAGGTTGCTTCTCTTGGAACGGGGTTCGGAAGTAAGATTTACGTCGAGCTCGTCCTCGCTGAGTGCCCTGTTGTAAATCCTGTAATTATCAAGATAACCGTTAAGGGTCTCACCGTCGCCCCAGTTAGCATGACCTATCCAGAAAATGCTGTCATCGCCCAGAAGGTCTGAAATATCAACAGTTGAGTCAGTTTCAGCGCTGTATTTCTTATCAATGTAGAGCTTGGTTATACCATTTTCGAATACCACGTCGATATGGTTCCATTTGCCCGTCGATGTTGAATACGAAGTGCTTGCGCTCCTCGAACCGTTCGTGTTGTGATATCTTTCTACAGTGGTTTTGCCACCGTTAGTAAGAACTCCGAGATATTTTTCGTATCCGTATTTTGGTGTAGCCGAAGCCGGTGTTGCGAAAAAGCTCCATGACGTTGCAGTGTTCGCAGGCTTGAAATCATAAGAGATTGTAAATTCATCAAGACCTGTAAGAGGGCTCTTACCCTCACTGTCTTTTACAGTCAGATACTGAGAGGTAGAACCTGACATATGTACCGCCTTGTCATCAACGCCCTCTTCGAGTCCTGCGTAACTTCCCTCAGCAGTATAGTCACCTGACTTAAATCCGTCTTCGCTGTCGTCAAAGCTGAATTCTGCTATCAGACCGTCGTTGTTTTCTTTATCCGCATCCTCTTTAGCATTGGAGGATTCGGTGACTTCATCAACTGTTTCGGAGCTTCCGCCTTCTTCGGCATAGACAGCCATATCCGGTGCTGTTGTACCCTCAAGAACCAGAGAGAGGGCAAGAAGTCCTGTTAATACCTTCCTTTTCATAGTTAATCCATCCTTCCCCAAATTGTACGTATTTAAGTACTTTTTCTAATTATCTATCAAATGAACTTTAGCTTCAAGTAATATAATTTTTACATTTGTTTAAATTATTTTCATGATTTATTTAGTTTTTTCATCGGAGTTGGTTTTTATCAAAGAAAGTTTGTTTTTTTACGAAGAACCTGGGGAACAACAGTTATATACTTTGTTCTCAGTGCATATAAAAAAGCACACCTTTGAAAAATTCTTCATGTTAGAATTTATAGTAGTGGTCTTTTTTATGGCTTACGAGGTGTTCTGTATGATTCAAAAAAATGTCTTTCTTACCAATCTTGATGAAGTCAAGGAAACACTTGCTGATATAGGGAACGAATTTGAGCCTTATCATGACGGTGTCATAGAAATAATGGTCGGTAATGTTCCGGATGAGGATGTAAGGGAGCTTGTCGAGCTTCTGAAAACCGCCTTTCCGCGTTTTAAAATAACCGGATTATCGTCAACCGGCATGATTGCTTATTCCAACTACAGGTATAAGAGTATTATATGTCTGAACTTTAACCTTTTTGACAGGTCGGAAGTCATAGGCTTCAGCAGGGAATTTGACATAAATACTGAGCATCTTAAGCAGGAGGCAATAGAATATGCCAAGGAGCTCAGGGAAGAGATAAAGAAAATCGAAGATGTAAAGTGTGTGGAGATTTACTTTGCATGGCTGAAGGCTTCGGTTTCGAATTTCATCGAGGTTCTCTCGGAGGGACTCGAAGAGATACCGATTTACGGATCGATTGCAACTGCAAATTCTGTGGAGCTTTTTAATGAGTATGTCGTTTTAAGCAGTACTGACGCGGTCATCATAAACAATGATTTCATAGGAACCGGAGTCAGTGCGGTAGTCTATAGGGGAAAGGATCTTTATGTCTACTCGGAATACCTTCTGGGCTGGAAGCCTGTAGGACGGTATATGGACGTGGGAGTCTGCAATGTCACAGGTGATGGAAGAACTGTCATCTGTTCCATTGATGGACAGAAGCCGCTTGACATATATTATAAATATCTCGGTGTCAGACCGAATAAGGATTTTGTCAATAATATATGCGAATTTCCTTTAATTATAGAGAGAGACGGTATATATATTGCGCGAACGCCTTCGGCTTATGCTGAAAGCGGAGAAGTATTTGTCGAAGGGGATATAAGGCAGGGCGAAAAGGTCAGATTTTCCTACGCGGAATACGAGCATTTGCTTGAAGAGGCAAAGCAGGCAGCGGGAAGAATGGCGAGGTTCAGTCCTGAAGGCATGTCTGCCCTTATATGCGGAAACAGATTTATGTTTTTGCAGAAAGACCATGAGGCGGAGGTAAATTTCTATTCGGAGGGCTTTGGAAAAAGCCCCTTTCTTGTCCTGGGAATGGGGGAGATATACAGATACGGCGGTAAGGGCGGTATGCTGAATTCCGCCTTCGTTGCGGTAGGAATGAAGGAAGGTCTCGGGGATGGGATGTACAGCACGATAGTTCCACCAATCAGGATGCACTATCACGAAGGGATTATACCGCTTCATGAAAGACTTGCCCACTTTTTGAAGGCAATGACGGAAGAACTGGTGGATGCCGTCAAGAAAGCAAATGCTGCAAGCGAAGCAAAAAGCACCTTTCTGTCAGGTATGTCCCATGAGATAAGGACTCCGATAAATGCGGTTCTCGGAATGGACGAGATGATATTGAGGGAGTCCGGGGATAAGCAGATACTTGAATATGCCCAGAATATAAAGACGGCGGGTAATACGCTTCTTAGTCTGGTCAATGATATTCTTGACTTCTCGAAAATCGAAGCCGGAAAAATGGATATCATTCCTGTGGACTATGATTTTTCCTCTGTGATAAATGACCTTGTTCACATGATAAAGCCGCGTGCGGAAGCGAAGGGACTTGAGGTCATTGCAGATATAGACACTGCGATTCCGAGTGTGCTTAATGGCGATGAAATAAGGATGAAGCAGGTAATAACGAATATCCTTACAAATGCTGTTAAATATACGGAAAAAGGTTCAGTCACACTGAAAATCTGCAGTAAAAAAACTGCGGACGACGAAATCAGCTTAAAGGTATCGGTCAGGGATACGGGTATCGGCATAAAGGAAAGTGACAGGAATCGGCTTTACAGTGCATTTCAAAGGGTTGACGAGGTTAGGAACAGGACCGTTGAGGGAACAGGGCTGGGGCTTAACATTACGCGAAGGCTTCTTGAACTCATGGGCAGCAGTTTAGAGCTTGAAAGCGAGTATGGCAGAGGAAGCGATTTTCATTTCAGTATAAGGCAGAAGGTTGTGAAATGGGACCCTATAGGCGATTATATGGAAAGCTACAGGAAGTCAATGGAGCAGCGGGAAAGCTATCATGAAAAGTTTACCGCTCCGGACTGCGAAGTGCTTGCGGTTGACGATACGGCAATGAACCTTTCCGTATTTGTCGGACTTCTGAAGAAAACACAGGTTAAGATAGATACAGCTTCAAGCGGTATGGAATGCCTGGAAAAGAGCAGGCTGAAAAAATATGACATGATATTTTTAGACCACAGGATGCCCGAAATGGACGGTATCGAGACCCTGAAGCGGCTGAAATCGGAAGAGGGAAATCCCAACAGGGAGACCGTTACAATAAGCCTTACGGCAAATGTGGTATCAGGTGCGCGGGAGCAGTATATAGAAGCCGGATTGATGATTATCTTACCAAACCTATAATGTCCGATAAGCTTGAAAACATGATGATGCAATATCTGCCGTCTGATAAGGTAATTAAAATCAGCGGAGAGGTAAAAGCAGAGGTTGTGGATGAGCAGCCGGAAGCGGAAGAACTTCCGGAATGGCTGCTTTCACAGGATTTATTAGACAGCCGGGCAGGACTTAAAAACTGTGGTTCGGCGGAGGTATATCTGAATGCGATTGAAACCTTTGCTGATTCGTCAGAGGAGAATTATGAGCTTATAAGCAGATATTTCGCGGAAAAGCAGACAGAAGACTATACGATAAAGGTTCACGCGCTGAAAAGCTCTGCGAGAATAATAGGTGCGGCTGAGCTTTCAACGCTTGCGGCGAGGCTCGAAAAAGCCGGTGACGAAAGGGATATTGAAACCATCGAAGCCGAAACGCCCAAACTGCTTAAGGATTATAAGCAATTATCAGATATGCTTAGGAAGGGCAGGGCGGAAGCGGCAGGAGATAAGAGCGACCTTCCGCTGATAGATAATGACTATCTCTCGGAAGCACTTTCTTCGATAAAGGAGCTGGCTGCTTCATTTGACTATGACAGTGTTAACTACATTATGGATACGCTTGGAGGCTACAGCTTCCCCGAAGAAAAATCGGGAATGATGGAGAAGCTTAAAACTGCGGTAATGCATGCTGACTGGGACGCTATAAATGCTGCGTTGGAGAATTAGGAGGGCAAATGGAAAACAATCTGTTGCTTATCAGTAAGGGTTCATCATTTATGATCGATGCGCTGACGAAGGCTCTTAAGGACAACAATATAAATGTAATTCATACGGAGCCTAAAATAAGCGAGCTGGAGAAATATAAGGATGACCCCGGAGTGTTTCTCTTTTATCTTGGGAATTTTGTCGATGAGATCAGCGATGTTCTGGTTTTCTTAAAGGATATGTGCATCGAATATGACAAGACCTTATGCGTTATCGGGGATGCAACCGAATACAGCGTCATGACGAATTCCATTCCGGCAGAATATGTAAAGGAGCATTTTGAAAGACCTCTTGATATCAAGAAGGTTTCAGAGAATATGCAGGAGGTTCTTTCGGTAAATGACAGCCTCTCGAAACGAAAGAAAATCCTTCTGGTAGATGATGACCCGACTTATCTTACGATGGTCAAGGCATGGCTTGATGAAGCCTACAGGGTCGTAATCGTAAATTCCGGCATGCAGGCAATTACCTATCTTGCCAATAATGAACCGGATCTCATTTTGCTTGATTATGAAATGCCTGTAACAAGCGGACCGCAGGTTCTGGAAATGATAAGGACGGAGGCTGCGACTTCGACGACTCCTGTCATTTTCCTGACAGGAAAAAGTGATAAAGAAAGCGTAATGAAGGTGCTTGCCCTTAAACCCAACGGATATCTTTTGAAGTCAATGGGTAAGGAGGAGCTTTTAAAGTCGATAAGTGATTTCTTTGAAGTGAATAAAGTGAAAACGCTATAGCTCCTAAGGGCGGGTCGTTGTTCCGGATTCGGGATGATGACCCGCTCTTTTTACGTTTACTATAATAAGAGACTCTTAAGAACAATTCTTAAAATATGTCGGATTTAGATGCTGTTCCTACATGGATTTAAGTTTTGACAGGTGTTAGATTATGTGCATAACTTAAGAAAATATTCCGATGAAGGATAAGGAGTAGTGCAATGATTTTAAATAAATGGAATGACAACTGGAAAAGCTGGAAGGGTGGAGATTCATTTTCACTTGTGTGGAACGTGCCTGAAAATGCTGTAGACGTAACGCTTCCTCATGACGCAATGAGGCTGGAAAAGCCTTATGCCGAAAGTCCCAATCAGGGTAATACGGGCTTTGTTGACGGCGGAGTTTACTATTATGTGAAAAAATTCAAATATGAAAATGAATGGGAAGGCAAAGAGGTCATAGTAAGATTTGACGGAATTTATGAGAAGGCTTCCATATATATAAATGAACAGCTTGCGGGGAGCTGCAATAACGGCTACAGCAGCTTTTACGTGAATATAACAGGATTCCTTGAAAGGGACAGAGAGAACGAGATAAGAGTGATCGCAAGAGCCGGTGCCATGCCGAATTCAAGATGGTATTCAGGCGCGGGTATTTACAGAGATGTCTATATAATGACCGGCGATAAGCTTCATCTCGATACTGACGGTCTTAGAATAAAGACTGAGTCAGCGGATTCGGACAGTGCTTCGCTTCTTATAGATACGACTGTTAAAAATATTACATCGGATAAAAGAAAGGGAATTGCGGAGATATCCATATATGACAGCGAAGAAAGACTTGTGGCAAAGGACAGTTATCCCGTAAACCTCATGCCTTTTGAAAAAAGAAATATCCGCAGAAGACTGACTGTAAAAAATCCCGGGCTCTGGTCTGATGAAAGCCCGAATCTTTATAAATCAGTCTGCAGGATAGAAGCTGCCGGAAGTGTGATTGACGAAACGGAGGAAGAATTTGGAATAAGAACTCTCAGTCTTGATAATGAAAAGGGTCTTCGGGTAAACGGCAAAAGCGTAAAGCTTCGCGGTGCCTGCGTTCATCATGACAGCGGTATTCTTGGCGCGGAGACCTATGAGGAAATACATTTAAGGCAGATAAGGATATTAAAGGAGGCGGGCTTTAATGCGGTCAGAATGTCGCATCAAAGTGCGGCACCGGCACTTTTAAAGGTTTGTGACAGGCTGGGTATTTATGTAATGGATGAGTTCAGCGATATGTGGACCCGTTCAAAGAGCGACTATGACTATGCGATGAATTTCCCGACGGAATGGGAGAAAGACCTCGCCCTTATGATAAATAAGGATTATAACCATCCTTCGGTAATAATCTATTCGATAGGCAATGAAATACCCGAGATAGGAACTGATGCCGGTTCAGAGCTTGCCTGCAGAATGAGTGAATTTGTAAGGGAAAACGATGATACACGTTATATTACAGCCGGAATAAACGGTGTTTTTGCCGCAGGTGACAAGGTTGGTGAGATTGTCCATGACATATCGGATAAAATGCAGGCAGACGGCGAAATCGAGGGTAATGTAAATGATTTCATGTCGATAATGGACAGCCACATGGACGATATCGTAGTACATGACAGGATTTCCGAAAGGCTTGATAATGCCTGCACTGCACTTGATATTGCAGGCTACAATTATATGACTGCAAGGTACGAAAAGGATAAAAAGGAAAATCCCGAAAGGATAATTGTCGGTTCGGAAACCTATCCGCCTGAAATAGCAAGGAACTGGGAGCTGGTTGAAAAACTTCCTACGGTTATCGGAGATTTCACATGGACGGGCTGGGACTACATAGGTGAGGCAGGAGTCGGTGTTCCGGCTTATAAATTCGGTGAAGGAGGCTTTGGTGCCCAATTCCCCTGCAGGCTTGCCTATTGCGGTGATATCGATATAACAGGATTCAGACGTCCTGCCTCGTATTTCAGAGAGATAGTGTTCGGGCTTAGGAAGGAGCCTTATATAGCTGTACAGAACCCTCTGCATTATGGGGAAAATATTATCAAGACTCCATGGGTCATAAGTGATGCGGTATCCGGCTGGAACTGGAATGTTGATGAGGGAAGCAGCTGCATAATTGAAGTATATTCGGCGGGAGACGAGGTTGAGCTTCTTCAGGACGGGAAAAGTCTCGGAAGAAAAAAATCGGGAAAAAATGTCGGATATATAACAGAATTTGAAAGCTTATACCGGAAGGGAAGGCTCGAAGCCATAAGCTATGAAAGAGGCGAAGAAATCGGAAGGTTTACGCTTTCGTCCGCGGAAGAGGAATGTCATATTCAGACAAGGACAGAGAAATGCGGGGATATTTTCGTTGTTGATATTGAAATAGCGGATAGTGAGGGAAGAGTAAATATCGCGAGAAGCGAAAATCTCAGAGTGAAAGTGATTTCCGACGCGGAAATAACCGCTTTCGGTTCGGCAGACCCTAAGTGCGTCGAGCTTTATAAAAATGACAGCGCGAGAACCTTTAACGGCAGAGCCCAGCTTATGCTTAAGGGAAGAAAAGGCGGAATAATCGAAATCAGCTCGGATAAGGGCTTAACTGAAAAAGTGATTTTGGTCGATTAAAAAATGTCGGATATATATAATGATTAAACATGGTATAAGAGTTTACAAATGCTTAAAATACTAAAAAAGAGTAGTGGAGAATAACGAGCGCTCGTAAAGATTTGCAACAGTAGGTTTGGTTACAAAACGGAGGGTACAATGGACGTGTCAGTTTCAAACGAATTAGAATACAAAAATGTCAGAACAGAAAAGAAAGAAGAAAAGAAGGAAGAAAAGGTAAGCAAGGCTTTTTCGTGGTTTCATGCAACATCGGTCTATGGAGGAGCAACTGTCATAGCAGCGGTTATAGCAAGCTATTTCTCACCCTATATGACGGATACGATGGGTATAACGGCTTCCTCGGCTTCACTCATCATGCTTATAGCTACGCTCTGGGATGCGATAAATGACCCGATAATGGGTGTCATTGCGGACAGGACACATACAAGATTTGGCAGATACAGGCCCTATTTCCTTGTGGCTCCGGTATTACTGACTATCTTCTCGGTTCTGCTCTGGCTTAATCCGAACTTTTCGCCGACAGGTAAATTTATCTGGGTTCTTCTGATATACATTGGTTACGGAATGACGGTTACCATGTATACCATGCCGCAGATGGCAGTTCTTCCGGCTGTGGTAAAAAGCAACGAGAAGAGAAATATGATCGTTACACTGAATGCTGCTGTATGTGCTGCGGCTTTCACGATTGGAAATACTTTTACAAACCAGATGACTTCATTCTTTAACGGACTTGGATTCAGCAACGGTTATATACCGCTCATGCTTATCTGCGGTATCCTTTCAATGATTTCTTTCTGGGGACTTTTTGCAACAGCAAAGGAAAAGTATCTGCAGCCTGTTGAAAAAGGTGCCGGTATGAAGAACTTAAAGCTTGTGCTTAAGCATGTGGAGCTTTTCCCGAATATAATCGCGTGGATAATGGCATCAATAGGTTACGGAATGATGTTCGCAACTTCCGTTTACTATATGATGTACTACTATGAAAGACCTGACCTTATTCCGGTATATATGGGAGTTATCTCTGTAGGTGCACTCGTATCGATGGTTGTATTGATGCCTATATTCCTTAAGGTTTTCAAGACAGGTCAGAAGGCACTTATGGCATCACAGATAATGTCGATGGTCTGCTACATAATTCTCTTTTTCTTCGGAAAGACAAGCTTTACCTTACTCTGTGTACTGACCTTCATTTCGGCAGCAACGTCTTCGATGCAGAACGGACTTGTTAACGTACTTGTAAACGATGCGATTGATTATGTTCAGCTTAAAGAAGGAATTTCTGCAAACGGCATCATTTCCTCGGTAAAGGGCTTTGCACAGAAATGCGGAAATACCTTTACAAATTCAGGAATACTTTTTGCACTTTCCCTTTCTGGCTATGTTGCAAATGCGATAGGCCAGCAGAACGAAGCAACAATGATGACGCTTAATTTCCTGAAATTCGGAGCACCTTGTGTGACAGGTATCATTCTTATTATCAGTGTAATGTTTAACCCTGTTCATAAGTATGCCGCTGAAATCGAAGAAATGAAACGTAAGATGGGAGACTGAGATGAAAGGCGTAATTTTTGACTTAGACGGAGTTTTGGTATTTACCGATAAATACCACTACAAGGCATGGAAATCCATAGCGGACGAGCTTGGAATATATTTTGACGAAGAGATAAACAAAAGATTAAGGGGAGTCAGTCGTATGGACTCCCTTAATATAATACTTGAAAGGTATGAAGGCAGACCTTTGGCGCAGGCTGAGAAGGATGAAATAGCCGAGAAAAAGAACAGTATTTACAGAGAATACTTAAAGACTATGACGGCAGATGATGTTACAATGGAAGTGAGAGAGACTTTGACTGACCTGAAGAAAAAGGGCTTAAAGCTTGCATTGGGTTCATCCAGCAAAAATGCCAAAATGATACTATCGCAGGTCGGGCTTGAAGCTTATCTTGATGCGGTATCTGACGGAACAAACATCACGAAGTCGAAGCCCTCTCCCGAGGTATTCTTAAAAGCTGCTGAATTTTTGGGCCTGTCTCCTGAGGACTGTGTTGTGGTCGAGGACGCTGAGGCAGGAATAGATGCAGCAAAGGCCGGCGGAATGACGGCAGCCGGAATAGGTGACGCCGCAGGTTACCAAAAGACGGATATAGTTTTGAAAAGGTTTTCTGACCTGAAGGAAAAGATTGCATAGAAACAGGCAGGATAAAGAAATGAAGATAAGCAGAACGAAGATAAACGGCATAGTTAATCCTGTAGGATATGATTTCAGAAAAATAATCGCTTCCTGGAATGTAGAGGAGACACAGGCTAAAGAGCAGAAAAGCGGAAGGCTTGAGGTTTCGAAGGACATGGATTTCAGGGAGATTATTTTTGAAAATGAGAAAGCCGACCTTGACTGCAGGGGTGAACTGATCGAAATTGAGCTTACTCCCTGTACGAGATATTTCTGGAGAGTCAGCATAACTGCGGACAATGGTGAAACAGCCGTATCTGATATTCAGTATTTCGAGAGCGGTAAAATGGACGAGCCATGGGTCGGAAAATGGATTGCTGCAGAGGAAAATGCTGATTATCATCCCATATTCAGAAAAGAGATATCGCTTAAGGCTGAACCGGTAAGGGCAAGACTGTATGTCAGCTGTCTCGGAGTTTTCGAAGCTTATCTTGATGGAAAAAAGATTGGGAATGAAATCCTTACACCCTATATAAATGACTATGAAACGGGTATGGAAATCATCACCTTTGACCTTGACGGTCAGTTAAAAAGAGAAGGTAATTTAGAAATACATATTGCTAAAGGCTGGTATATGAGCAATTTCGGCCTTGAAGGCGGTCATAATTTCGGGAATCGTATGGCTGCAATCGCGGAAGTAAAGGTTGAATATGCTGACGGTTCTGTTGAGACGATAGGAAGCGACAGCAGCTGGGGACTTTACAGAAGCGATGTTCTTGAATCAGGTATTTATTACGGAGAAGATCTTGACAGGACAAAGGGAATCGTAAGAAAAGGAAATGCTGCAGAGGTAGAGGCTGAAAGAAAGCTTCTCGACAGATACAGTATTCCTGTGCTTGTAAAGGAGGTTCTTCCGGCTAAAGAGATTATTCATACGCCTGCGGGTGAAACTGTGGTTGATTTCGGGCAGAACCATGCGGGTGTCATGGAATTTGATGCGGATTTTCCGGAGGGGACATTGATAATCATAGACTGCGGAGAAATTTTGCAGGAAGGAAATTTTTATAACGGAAATTACCGCGAGGCAAGGTCAAGATTTGTCTATAAATCAGATGGAAGGAAGGAAACAGTACATCCGAGATTTACTTTCTTCGGCTACAGATATCTGCGTGTGCAGGGCTGGTCCGGAGAACTTACTTTGGATAAGATACGCTCAAACGTGCTTTATTCCGATATGGAGCGCACAGGCTATATAAATACAAGCAATCCGAAGATAAACAGATTGTATGAGAACTGCATCTGGGGGCAGAAGTCGAACTTCCTTGATATGCCTACCGACTGTCCGCAGCGTAATGAGAGGCTGGGCTGGACGGGAGATGCGCAGGTCTTTTCGCAGACGGCAAGCTACAACATGGATACGAGGGCTTTTTACAGAAAGTTCCTGAGAGATTTGGGACTTGATGCAAAGCGCCATGAAGGGGCAGTGGCAAGCTTTTTGCCGAATACCGCACATAACCTTGCCGGTGTCGGTAGTATCTGGGCTGATGTGGGAACCTTCGTGCCTAATGTCCTTTACAATACTTTTGGCTCGCTGGAGGATATCAGGGAGCATTATGAAATGATGAAGGGCTGGGTCGAGTACATGCATCGAAATGATGTCGAGCATGGCGATAAGGGCACTTTCACCCTGCCCTTCCAGTTCGGAGACTGGCTTGGGCTTGACGGAATAACGGAAGAGAGCTTCAAGGGCGGAACGAACGATGATTATCTTTCGGCTGTCTATTATTACCGCTCGACTGTTATCACCGCGGATATCGCAGGAAAGCTTGGGCTCAGTGAAGATAAGGAAAGGTATGAAAAGCTTGCTTCGAAGGTAAAGAAGGCTATCCTTTCGGAATATTTCTCTGCAACGGGCAGACTTGCCTGTGATACGCAGGCCGCCTATATAGTTGCGCTTGCTTTTGATATCTATGTTGACAGGGAGAAGCTTATAAATCAGTTCGTTGAGCGACTTAAAAAAGACTGCTACAGGATAAAGTGCGGCTTCGTAGGTGCACCCTTACTTTGCACAACGCTTGCGAAGTGCGGCAGAACTGACCTTGCCTATCATTTCCTCTTCAATGAAGGCTTTCCGAGCTGGCTATACAGCGTAAATCTTGGTGCAACCACGATTTGGGAGAGGTGGAATTCCGTCTCGGAGGACGGAGTAATCTCGAAGCAGGGAATGAATTCGCTCAATCATTATTCCTATGGAACCATAGTACAGTTTTTCTATGAATATATAGGCGGATTGCGACCGCTTCAGGCAGGCTTTGGGAAAGCTCTGATAGCACCGGAGCCGTCAATGCGCTTCAGATTTTTTGAAAGCAGCATAATTACGGCAACGGGTAAATACAGTTCTGACTGGAAGATTGCTGAGAACGGTATTTTTACTCTTAAGGTTGAGGTTCCCTTTAATGCTTCTGCGGAGGTCAGACTTCCGAGGTTTAGCAGGGAAAAATTCAGCGCAAAGGGAATAAGTCTTTCGGATGTTTCGGAGAACGGTCATGCAGAGCTTAAAGCCGGAGTTTATGAAATATCCTATATGCCTTCAATAGATTACAGGTATATCTACAGTGCTGATACAAGACTCTCAGAGCTTGAAGGAGACGAAGAGGTGATGGCGCTCTTGAAGGAAGAACTTCCCGCAGCTTATGGCATTATCACAAGGCACGATAAGGAAAACGGGAATCTGACATTAGGCGAACTGCCGACGGTATTTTTCATGGGCTTTACACCGAAAATGGTAAATCCGGTAATTGAAAAGATATACAAGAAATGTGTATAAAGTTACAAAAGAGGCAGGGCTATAAATTCAGCCCTGCCGTTTTTTGAATAAGTCCATAAATGCTTTTGTGCTGCCGAAAATATCGTCGTTGTAGACTGCGGAGCCTGCAACGATAACATTTGCGCCGGCGTCAAGGACAACATTGACATTATCGATTTTAATACCGCCGTCAACCTCGATATCCATATCGATTCCGGAATCCTCAAAAATTTTTCGTGCCATGCGTATCTTTTCGGTTGAGGATTCTATATAACCCTGACCTCCGAAGCCGGGTTCAACAGTCATTATAAGAAGCATATCGATTTTATCGATATAGGGGCTGATGACTTCGATGGGAGTAGCGGGTTTTACGGATAAACCGACTTTTTTCTTTTTGGAACGGATCAGGCGAATACATTCCTCCGGATTTTCCGTTGCTTCATAGTGAAAGGTTATGAGGTTCGCTCCGGCATCGGCAAATCTTTCAATGTAACGTTCAGGCTTGTCAATCATAAGATGAACGTCGAAAAAAAGATCTGAGGAAGGACGGATGCTTTTTATTACCGGAAGTCCTAAGCTTATATTCGGTACGAAGGAACCGTCCATTACATCTATATGCGCATACTGCGCGCCGGCACGGGCGGTTTCACCCATGTCGGCTGCAAGATGCGAAAAGTCTGCCGAAAGTATTGACGGAGCAAAAATTATTTTATTCATTTGCCTAAGAATTCCTTTACTTTTGCGGTAATTCCCTTAGCGTCAAGACCGTATTTTTCAAGAAGGGCAACTGCCGGACCTGATTCACCGAAGCTGTCCATTACGCCGATTCTCTTCATGGGTGTGGGTGCAGCTTCTGCAAGCGTTTCAGCTACTGCACCGCCGAGACCGCCGATTATGGAATGCTCTTCTACGGTAACTACCTTGCCGGTCTTCTTTGCCGACTTGATTATAAGCTCGGTGTCAAGAGGCTTGATGGTATGGATATTGATAACTTCAGCACTGATGCCGTCAGCTTCGAGAGCCTTTGCAGCTTCAAGTGATTCATTTACCTCGAGACCTGTTGCAACGATCGTTACGTCAGTTCCTTCTCTTAAAAGAATTCCCTTGCCGATTTCGAATTTGTAGCTTGCCTCATCATTGAATACCGGTACTGCAAGACGTCCGAATCTTAAATATACGGGACCTTCAAATTCATAAGCGGCCTTAACTGCGGCTCTTGCCTCTACATCATCGGCGGGACTGATGATGGTCATTCCGGGAATTGTTCTCATAAGGGCAATATCTTCGTTACACTGATGGGTTGCGCCATCTTCACCAACGGAAATTCCGGCATGGGTTGCACCGATTTTTACATTAAGGTGCGGATAACCGATGGAATTTCTTACCTGCTCGTAAGCGCGTCCTGCTGCGAACATTGCGAATGTTGAAATGAAGGGAACCTTGCCTGTTGTAGCGATACCTGCTGCGATACCCGTCATGTTTGACTCTGCGATACCGCAGTCAAAGTGACGGTCGGGAAATGCCTTTTTGAAGACACCGGTTTTGGTTGCTTCTGCAAGGTCGGCATCAAGTACTACAAGGTTATCATGCTCTTTTCCGAGTTCTACGAGGGCATTACCATAGCTCTCTCTCGTTGCGATTTTCTTTACGTCAGCCATTATTTTAAGCCCTCCTCTGTCTTGTTGAGTTCGTCTATTGCCTGTGCATACTGCTCATCGTTAGGTGCCTTTCCATGCCAGCCTACCTGATTCTCCATGAAGGAAACGCCTTTACCCTTAACGGTTTTCATAACGATGGCTGTGGGAGCGCCTTTTGTCTCTTTTGCCTCTTTGAAGGCTGCGCGGAGCTGCTCGAAATCGTTTCCGTCTTCAACATTGATTACGTGGAAATTGAAGGCTTCGAATTTTTTATCTATAGGATAGGGTGAATTTACTTCTGCTACGGGACCGTCAATCTGAAGTCCGTTGTTGTCTACGATAACACAGAGGTTGTCAAGCTTTTTTGCAGCTGCGAACATTGCAGCTTCCCATACCTGACCTTCTTCGATCTCACCGTCTCCCAAAAGGGTATATACTCTGTAACTGTCGTTGGAAATCTTTGCTGAAAGAGCCATTCCGACAGCTGCTGAAATTCCCTGACCGAGTGAACCGCTGGACATATCTACGCCGGGCGTATGCTGGATGCAGGGATGTCCCTGAAGGTGTGAGCCTATATGACGAAGTGTTTCAAGGTCTTCCTTCGGGAAGTAGCCTCTCTCTGCGAGTACTGAGTAAAGACCGGGTGCAGTGTGACCCTTGGAAAGTACGAAACGGTCTCTGTCAGCCTTCTTTGGATCTTTGGGGTCTATATTCATCTCTTCAAAGTAGAGATAGGTAAACGCCTCTGCTGCGGAAAGTGATCCGCCAGGGTGTCCTGATTTACCCGCATGAGTACCTGTCAAAATACCCTTGCGGACTTCAACAGCGTGTTTTTTTAATTCCAAATCTGTCATTGTTTTTCTCTCCTCTTTTTGTTCATTATCTGCAACGTCGAATACTCACTTTTTCTGACCGTAATATGCGTTTGCGCCATGCTTTCTGTAGTAGTGCTTGTCCTGCAGATACTGCGGTGCGGGTGCTACCTTGGGGTTGATGGTCTCGGTGCGGAGAGCCATCTTTGCAACCTCTTCAAGAACAACTGCGCTGTGAACTGCATCCACGCCATCCTTACCCCAGGTGAAGGGACCATGGTTCTTGCAGAGACATGCCGAAACTGCTTCGTAATCGATTCCGAGTCTTTCGAATTCGTTTACGATAAGGTGACCTGTGTTCTCTTCGTAAGCTTCCTCGACCTCGTCAGCGCTAAGGCATCTGAGACAGGGAACCTCGCCGTAATAGTAATCGGCATGGGTTGTTCCGTAGCAGGGGATGCTGCGTCCTGCCTGTGCCCAGCTTGTAGCGAAGGGCGAATGGGTGTGAACAACTCCTCCTATATTTTTAAAAGCCTTGTAGAGCTCTACGTGTGTGGCAGTATCGGAGGACGGATTGTAATCACCCTCCACTACCTTGCCGTTAAGGTCTACAATTACCATATCCTCTGCCTTGAGCTTGTCATAATCAACACCGCTCGGTTTGATAGCGAAAAGACCGGATTCCCTGTCGATCTCACTTACATTTCCCCAGGTGAAGGTAACAAGTCCATACTTAGGCAGAAGCATATTTGCTTCATAAACTCTTTTCTTTAATTCCTCTAACATCGGTTAACAACTTCTCCTTTCATAATTTATACGCTTACGCCTTCTATTTTGTCCCTCAGAAAACGATTAGCTTCCGAAATTGTCTTCATGTAGTCCTGTCCCTCCTGGTACCAGAACTCGCCCGTAAATATACGAACCCCCATTTTCAGCGCGGAAGCGATACAGTTTTCATACTCGGTATGTCCGCCGCTTCCGAAGTTCATATCCCTGTATACTCCGGGCTTTGTTTCTTTCAGATGAACTGCGAAGATGTGTCCTTTACCTTTTTCAAGGTCTTCGACAACATTTGTATTGTAAAGTACAGCTGCATTCTTTAAGTTGCCTATATCGGGATAGACACCGAGATAGGGTGAATTAACAGCATTTACATACTCCATTGATTTTTCAACGGTGTCCATGAAGGCTGTCTCCATTGTCTCGAAAGCGAGTATGACTCCCCATCTTGAAGCGTAATCCGTAGCCTTCTGAAGATTTTCAAGAAACCATTTTCGAGTATCTGAGTCTCCTTCTTCATAGTATACATCATATCCGGCCAATTGGATAATAGAAACGCCAACATTAACAGAAAGATGTATTGCTTTTTTCATAATTTCCATAGAATGTTGTCTTTTTTCGACATCATGTGAGCCAAATGGGTATTTTCTATGACC
>CAJOPI010000248.1 GCA_905236275.1 uncultured Lachnospiraceae bacterium
AGCTTCTGCTCAAGCATGTTATATACTGCTTTCTGCAGGTCGGAATCAATCGTCAGGTAAAGGTCATTTCCGGCTATAGGCTCAACACGTTCACCCGTTTCCTGTACACGTCCGAGATTATCTACAAAAATAGTCTGGCTGCCCTTCGTACCCTGAAGCTCTCTTTCCATATACTGCTCGATACCGGCTTTACCAACCATATCGTTAAGAACGTACATCTTAGAGCTCGCATTATCCGAAACTAAAGAATTGAACTCCGTAAGCTCTTCATCGGAAATCTTACCCGTATATCCCAGAATATGTGAAAAGCTGGGGTCATCAATATAAGTTCTTACAGTATCCTCCTCTATGTCCACACCCTGAAGCAGATCCTTATTTTCCATGACCTCAGCAACAGTCTCCTTGCTGACGTTTGTTGCTATGGTCGTTGCGATATACTTCTGGAAGCTGTTCAGATTCAGGCTGTAGCGGACAGTTATGATCTTTAGAATATCCTCTTTTGAATAGCCCTCTTCCGCGCTGAATTCGTAATCACCACTGCCTGTAGGCGTATAGGTTCCGATTCCGTATCTTTTCTGGCTGCAAAGGTAACTGATCACCTCGTCGGGAGTTGCAGATGATTCCTTATATGCAAGATCATCAATCTGAAGCCTGCCGTAAATATCTGCCAGAAAACGAAGCTGCTGCGTTCCGTCAACTGTATACTCATAATTACCCGAAGCGTTAACGATTATGTCAAAATCATTATTTAACTTATCACCATTCTTCTCAACAATTTTTATCAGGTTATAGATAGTATCGTTGAGCTTCATGTTGTAGTTGTCGTCAGTATCGTAGTTATCCTTTATGGTAACGGAATAGGCAAGCCTGTCTGTAGCAAGAACATTTCCGTTCCTGTCATAAATTGTGCCTCTTGTACTCGCAATAGTCTTATTTCTCTCAATTTTCAGAGTGAAATTGTCCAAATAGGATTCGCCGTTAACAATCTGCAGAACAAAAAGGCGGTAGGTAATTGCAGCAAAAAGGCAGACAATTACAGCTGTAAGAACAAAAATTCTCGAAGTGAATATATTGATTAATTTGTCTTTTATATTCTCAAGCATAGCTCCTGATCACTCCGCTTCTTCTTTTTCCTCAATTCCCTTTTCTATACCGAGTAAAAATCTGTACAATATGAGCGTAACCAATGCCGTATAAACCATTTCCGGTATCATCACATGAAGCAGATAAAAGGGCAGATCCAGTCTGGAGCGCAGGAGAAATGTAAGTATATAGCATATAAAGGTGAATAAAAAATCACTTATAACTATCAAAAATATCGGAAGTTTAATATCCTCCGGATAAAAAATCCTGCTGAACAATCCATTCAGATAACCCAAAAAAGAATATATCAGTGCATACAGGCCGATCATACCGTTACCAAAGAGGATATCCGTAAAGATGCCGGCAATAAAACCGACATACATTCCCTCTCTCTGACCTTTTATAAAACCAAAGGCAGCCGTAACGATTATCAGAAGATTCGGAGAAATGCCTCCCATATTGACAGCCTTAAAAACAGTACACTGAAGTATAAACGCTATAAATACTATAAGAAATTCAATTATTTTTCTTCTCAAAGCTTCTTCCTAATTTGACGAAACCGACCCCTTGGACTTCTTAAGATTCTTTATGACAAGAACAGTATTTATGTGCCTAAAGTCAACAGTAGGTGTCAGTGTCCCTGATTTAGTAAGGTTATTCGCATCCGTCTCTACAGACGTAATATACCCGATGGTTATACCCGGAAGATATTTATTGGAAATATTCGAGGTTACAATCTCATCTCCCGCACCAACCTTGTCATCAATATCCGTAAGCTGGCTAAAGCTTATCTCGTCATTCTCCATAAGCTTCAGATCACCGTTGACCATGACCGTATCAGAAGTCGAAAGAACCATGCCCGAAATATTACTGTCATCATCTATACAAGACCTTACGGCAGCCCAGTTATCCCCAACCTCCGTAACTATACCGACAAGCCCGCTTCCGGAAATCACATTCATATCTACTGTAACTCCGTCGTCAGAGCCTTTATCGATGGTAAAAACCGAAAACCAGTTGCCGGGATCTTTGCCGATAACCCTTGCACCTATGGTTTCATAGCTCTTAAACCTGTCATCGAGCTGATACAGCGTCCTTAGCTCGTTCAGCTCGTACCTGTCCTCTGCAAGCTGGTTATTCTCCATTTTGAGCTTGGCAATCTCTTCCTTCAGTTCGTCGTTCTCTGACATAACCATTTTAAGACTCGCAAGCTCCGAAAGTCTCTCTTCAAACTTTCTCCCAACCGTATTCAGTCCTTTTTCAAAGGGCACAACCGTATAAGAGGCAACCATTGAAAGAGGCATACTTATTGCATCCGTATAGCAGGTAAGCAGCATAAGCAAGATGCAGAAGCCTGTAACGATCAGTAAAATATACCGGTCAGGTATTACAAATTTTCTCCGCTCTAAGTTTAATCTTGCCATATTACCCCTTACTGATTATTTAAGACCCATACCTTTTGAAGACATCCCCTCAATCGAATATGCCAGAGAGCTGAACTCTTCATCCTGTATTATCCTTGCAAGACCGTTTGCTACGCTTTCCTGTGAATTTTCAGCAAGGTTTACTCTCAGATTCGTTCCCTTATTTATAAGCTCGTCAAGATTTCTCAGATGAGCAGAACCTCCTGTAAGGTATATTCCATGTTTATAAATATCTGCAGCAAGCTCGGGTGGAGTACGCTCAAGAATAACCTTTATATTCTCGACTATGCTTGCAATATTCTCATTCAGCGCACTGTCAATAAGCTCTGTAGGTATCTTTCGTTCAACAGGAAGACCCGTAACGATATCACGTCCATATACAACGGAATCCTCTTCAGGTGTCTTATCCACTGAAAGATCGATCTTCAGCTTTTCTGCGGTCTTACCTCCGATTATGAGGTTAAACTCCCTGCGGACTGCCGCCTGGATAGAACTGTCGAATTTACTTCCGCCGACCTTTATCAGCTTTGAAAGAACGATTCCTCCCAATGAAAGTATCGAAATCTCAGAGGTTTCAAATCCTACGTCAACCACCATTACACCCTGAGAATTTTTTACGTCTATATCAAGGCCAAGACCGTCAGCAATAGCCTTATCAACCATTTTAATAGTCTTTGCCTTAACATTCGAATCTTTTATAAGATCATAAAATGCTCTCTTTTCAACCTCAGTGATATCGCTCGGCACCGAAATGTAGAAATCCCCGCCGGTATACTTCTGTTTTGCAGTAAGGTCTGTAATAAAGCACTTCAGTACATCCTGCATATCCTTGATATCTGCAATGACTCCGTAAGTAAGCGGATAAGATATTCTTATGTTTGAAGGAGCCTTCTCGTACATTTCAAAAGCTTCATCTCCGTAAGCGAAAAGAGAAGTCTTATTCATAATGGCAATCATGTTCTTTTTATTAAGAATCGTGCCATCCATGTTGTTGTAAATCTTAATGTTGCCGGTACCTAAATCAATACCGAATGCACAGTTCTGCATTTCAAGTCCCCTTTCAGATAATTAAAACTTATTTTTCAGCTGTCTTATCAAACAGACTAATGTATATTCCATCACCGATAATTATCGAGTCAACAACCGTTATACCCAATAATCCTCCGGCTTCATGAATTTTCTCCGTTATCTCAATATCTGCCCTGCTTGGCATAGGATTGCCGCTCGGATGATTATGTATCATCGCGATTTTCACCGCATTCCTTTTAAGGGCATTCATAAATATGTCCCTGACTGACACCGG
>CAJOPI010000249.1 GCA_905236275.1 uncultured Lachnospiraceae bacterium
AGCGAGCTACGCTGATTGACGATAACGCAGCAAGTGGAAGTTTATACAAGCAAGTGTGCATAAGTTATTTATCTACAGTTCCTAAGTGCAGAAGTTATTTTGTAACGGTTCCTAAGAATTGAATGACAGGTATTCGGGTAAAATAGAATGGGAATAGTCGTAGCTAAGGATTTAGTATTTGAATATATCAGGCGTGATGAAGAGGGCAATGTAGAGGGAATAACCAAAGCCATTGACGGAGTTACACTGAACGTAAAGGCAGGAGAATTTGTTGCAGTATTAGGCGGTAACGGTTCAGGTAAATCGACCTTTGCAAAGCATATCAACGCGCTTCTTTATCCGACTGAGGGTACTGTATACGTGGACGGAAAAGATACGGCTGCGGCTGAAAATACATGGTCGGTGCGACAGACGGCAGGAATGATCTTTCAGAATCCGGATAACCAGATTATCGGAAATATCGTAGAAGAAGATGTAGGATTCGGTCCGGAAAATATGGGTGTACCGACAGAGGAAATCTGGCAGAGGGTAGACGAGGCTCTGCAGATAGTCGGAATGAAGAAATATGCAAAGCATTCTCCCAACAGGCTTTCCGGCGGACAGAAGCAGAGAGTTGCCATAGCAGGTGTGGTTGCCATGCACCCGAAATGTATAATTATGGATGAACCGACTGCAATGCTTGATCCCGAAGGCAGACATGAGGTAATAAGGGCAGCAAGAGCCCTGAACAATGTGGAAAAGGTCACAGTCATACTTATTACACATTATATGGAAGAAGTTATACATGCAAGCCGGGTTGTCGTTATGGATAAAGGCAGGATAATGATGATGGGTACACCGGGAGAAATCTTCTCGGAGGTTGAGAAGCTTCGTGAACTCCGACTTGATGTACCTCAGGTCACCATGCTTGCGTGGTATTTAAGAAAAGACGGGATGCCGCTGAAAAAAGGAATCCTTGACATTAAGGAGCTTGCAAAGGCTCTTCTGGAATTAAGGAAGGCTGACTTTAAGATGCCTGCCGGCAGTCTGGAGTCGGTGAAAAAAGAGCTGCTTGCCGAGGTTGCCGAAAAAAAGAATCCAATGACGGAAGAACTGCCCATGTTGATTCTTGACCATGTGAGCTACGTCTACAGCGAGGGTTCAAATGACGAGATAAAAGCACTTGATGATGTTTCACTGACAATTAGGAAAGGTGAATTCATTGGACTTATAGGTCATACGGGTTCGGGTAAGTCTACGCTTGTACAGCACTTAAACGGGCTGAATAAGGCGACCTCGGGAAGCATATATTTCAAGGGTGAGGATATTTACGAAAAAGGCTATGATATGCGGAAACTCAGGTCTAAGGTTGGACTTGTTTTCCAGTATCCGGAGCATCAGCTTTTTGAAGAAACCGTATTTAAGGATGTCTGCTTTGGACCCCTGAATATGGGACTTTCTAAAAAGGATGCCGAACTTGCAGCTTTTGCGGCATTAGATGCTGTCGGTTTTCCGAAGGAAGGCTTCTATTCATCGCCTTTTGAGTTTTCGGGTGGACAGAAACGCAGGATAGCCATAGCAGGTGTACTTGCAATGAAGCCTGAAATACTCGTGCTTGACGAGCCTACGGCGGGTCTTGATCCCAAGGGCAGGGACGAAATTTTAGGACTGATAAAAAATCTTCATGAAACACAGGATATAACGGTTGTACTCGTATCCCATAGCATGGAGGATGTTGCAAATTATGCTGAAAGAATAGTGGCGGTTGATAACGGTAAAATCCTCATGGAAGGCACTCCGAGAGAGGTATTTAAGAACTATAAAGAACTTGAAAAGGTAGGGCTTGCAGCACCACAGGTTACTTATATCTTAAATGAACTTAAGGAAAAAGGATTTGACCTTGATGAAAATGCAACCACGATAACTGAGGCGAGATATCGGATTGAATCTTGTTTTTCTTAAAAATGCATTTACAGGAAGAAAAGACTAATGCTTAGAGATATAACTTTAGGGCAGTATTATCAGGCGGATTCGCTGATTCATAGGCTTGACCCAAGAACGAAGCTTATAGCTACCTTCGTTTTTTTAATATCGTTGTTTCTATTCAGAAATTTAGCAGGATTTCTTGCGGCAACAATATTTTTGATTTCAATGATTAAATTATCGCATGTCCCATTCAGGTTTATGGTGAGGGGCATGAAAAGTATCGTTGTCATAATGATGATAACCGTCATATTCAATATGTTTCTGACACCGGGCGAACCGCTTGTAAGCTTCTGGCGCTTCACCATTACGGACGAAGGACTGAAAAATGCAATTTATACGGCAATCAGGCTTATTTATCTGATAATCGGCGCTTCGCTGATGACTCTTACGACGACCCCGAACCAGCTTACGGATGCTCTTGAAAATCTTATGAATCCTCTAAAGGCAATCAGGCTACCGGTACATGAGGTTGCAATGATGATGTCGATTGCTTTGAGGTTTATCCCGATACTTCTTGATGAGACGGACAAGATTATGCGGGCACAGACCGCAAGGGGAGCTGACTTCGAGCATGGAAGCCTTATACAGAGGGCGAAAAGCCTTGTGCCGATACTTGTTCCGCTCTTTGTCTCGGCATTCAGGCGCGCAAATGACCTTGCCATGGCGATGGAAGCGCGCTGCTACAGCGGAGGAGAAGGCAGGACAAAGATGAAGCCCTTGAACTATAAAAAGCGCGACAGAATCAGTTTTGTAATAATAATATTCTATCTGACAGCGGTTATCCTGCTGGGAAGAATTACGATAGGAAAGTTTGGATTATGAAGAGAGTTATGCTGACTGTTGCCTACGACGGCACAAATTATCATGGCTGGCAGCTTCAGGACGGGCAGATCACAATTGAAAGCGAGCTGAATGCTGCCTTATCGGGGATAACGGGAGAAGAGATAAAGGTCAGCGGAGCGAGCAGGACGGATGCCGGAGTCCATGCAAAGGGCAATTTGTGCGTGTTTGACACCGAAGCGAGGATGCCGGCGGAAAAATTTTCCTATGCGCTGAACACTTATCTGAACGAAGATATAAGGGTTGTGGACTCGGTGGAGGTTGACGGCAGCTTTCATCCGAGATTTACCCTGACCGAGAAGACCTACTGCTACAGAATTTACAATTCAAAGTTTGCAAATCCACTGTATAGGCTATATTCACATCACAGCTACATTCCGATGGATACTGATTTAATGAATAAGGGTGCGGAATATCTCATAGGAGAGCACGATTTCAAAAGCTTCTCCTCGGTTCACGCATCGGTGCAGACGACGGTTCGTGAAATCACAGGCGCAGAGGTCAAAAAAAATGCTGAATTGATTGAAATCAATATAAAAGGCTATGGCTTCTTGTATAATATGGTGCGGATAATTGCCGGAAGCCTTATGGAAGTGGGTTCGGGAAAATATCCCCCTGAACGGATAGGAGAAATTCTCGAAGCGAAGGACCGCGCGAAGGCGGGACCGACTGCACCGGCAAAGGGACTTACCCTCGAAAATATAAGGATAATCGGGAGCTGATTTATAAATGTTAAAAATTGCGATATACGGAAAGGGCGGCATCGGAAAATCAACGTTGACTGCCAACCTTGCCGCAGCCTTTGCGGAAATGGGAAAAAAAGTCATACAGATAGGCTGCGATCCGAAGGCGGACTCGACGATGAACCTTCTCGGCGGTGAAGCGGTCTCCTCGGTAATGAGTTACATGAGGGAAAAGGACAGCCTGCCCTCGGATTATAATGAGATTATAAAAAAAGGCTACGGCGGAGTACTCTGCATAGAGACCGGCGGTCCGACTCCGGGGCTCGGCTGTGCAGGCAGGGGTATCATAACGACCTTTCAGATGCTTGACAGTCTGAAGCTTTTTGAAAAGGAAAAGCCCGACGTGGTTCTATATGACGTTCTGGGAGACGTGGTCTGCGGTGGCTTTGCGGCTCCTATAAGGGAAGGCTATGCAGAACAGGTACTGATAGTGACCTCCGGTGAAAAAATGGCTCTTTATGCGGCTTCCAACATAAACGAGGCGGTAAAGAACTTCGAGGACCGAGGCTATGCAAAGGTAAGAGGAGTTGTCCTGAACCACAGAAATGTTGAAAATGAGACGGAGAAGGTCAGGAATTTCGCAGATGAAAGAGGCATAGAGATAATCGGTGAAATACCGAGAAGTGATGATATAATCGCCTGCGAGGACGAAGGGAAAACGGTCATAGAAGGACGTCCCGACTCGGCGGCGGCGAAGGAGTTCAGGAAGCTTGCGGAAAAGTTTTTCCTATAAGCTTTAATTAATTCGGA
>CAJOPI010000250.1 GCA_905236275.1 uncultured Lachnospiraceae bacterium
AGCCCTTAATTCATAAAGCAAAAAAAGGAGGCACATTGAATCTGCCCCTCCTGAAACACCTGCGACAACCCTCTGTCCCGGCGCGATCATATTCTCTTCCCGTATGAATTTTTTTACTCTGTCACTTGTCTTCATTTTCAGGCTTGAATACTATCTCGTGGTCATGAACAAGACCGAGCTTGTCCTCAGCCACTTCTTCCGCATATTTTCTGGTTTTCGTATATTTTTCAAATTCCTTAAGCTCTTCCGTACGCTGCTTTTCCGCTTCTATATTGCGGTTAAGCTCATCTATCCTTGAAATGTACTGCTCTTCCTTAATCTTCAGGCTGAAGCTGTCATAAGCGATCACACCCAAAAGCATTCCCATCACGATAATGATGCAGAGGACACTTAGCTTATTATGTTTTTTTCTTTGAAAAGCCGGCACCCTTCCCATCATGATCTCCCATCAGACAAATACTCTCTAAAACTGCCAAAATCAGGCAAAAACACACAATAAATTATACTTGATATATGTCTGATAGTCAATAGAAATGTATACAACTTTTTATAAATATTTTAGAAAATATTTATCTTTCTGTGAAGGGTGCTAACTCAAACGTATTTAAAAAGGTCTTTTACCTGTTCCTTCCTGACCGTTTCCTCGACTGCAAGAACCTCCACCTTAACTGCCTTGTTTCCGAAGGCAATCTCTATTGTGTCACCGACCTTTACCTCTGTGCCCGCCTTTGAAGGTTTTCCGTTTATGGAAACCCTTCCGGCATCGCAGGCTTCATTCGCCACGCTGCGCCTCTTTATGAGCCTTGATACCTTCAGATATTTATCCAGCCGCATAATCAAAATCTCCTTCAATACGAAAAGGACGTACACACCATAAGCATATACGTCCCTCCTGTCAATAAATTTTATTCTTATTTGTTGACTGCATCCTTAAGAGCCTTGCCTGCCTTGAACTTAGGAGCCTTTGATGCCGGTATCTTCATAACTTCGCCTGACTGGGGATTTCTTCCCTCTCTTGCTGCTCTCTCAGCAACTTCGAAAGTACCGAAACCAACGAGCTGAATCTTGTCACCCTTAACAAGTGTCTCCTCAACTGCCTCTGTGAAAGCCTTGAGTGCGCTCTCAGCGTCCTTCTTTGTAAGACCTGACTTCTCTGCGATTGCTGCAACTAACTCTGTTTTGTTCATTATGATAACTCCTCTCTATAATGAGTTTTATTTTTATGCCTGAATTATTATGTTTTAACAAAGGCACATATCTATTTATAACCACTTTCAGCCTATTTGTCAACATTTAGGGGAAAATTGGATACTATTATAAATCCATTACCCTTCCCGTAAAGAGGATAACCCCGCTTTCCTTATCCCTGATAACGAATACGAAGGGTCTGTCCGCCTTGAACACTATCTTTTCCTCTTCCGGCATAAATGCCGTAGTCTCCATTGTCATTTCGGTTACCGCTGCCGCCCTGCTTCCTTCCTCATCGACTTCAATCTTAGCCCTGTGGCTTATGCCCGAAACATAAAGATTTTCAGCAAGCTTTGAAAAGTCCGCGCCCTCGCTGAAAGCCGCCTTCATTCCAAGCTTTTTAAGTACTGCATCAAGTCCGTCAAAGCTGATATCCATGCTGAATTTCGGAAGCGTGAGCTCAACCTCCTTCTCCCCGGAAGAATCAAGCGCATCAAATACTCCGTCCGCATTATCCGCCTTCAGAACGTCTGTGATATCCTTAGCTGTGTCAGAGCTCATAAGGATATCCATTTCGACCTTTCCTTCTCCGTAAGGGAGCGCAATCGCCGTCACTCCATCCTTATCTGCAAGATATCTGAAATATCCGTCATCATTGTGCATCATATCAACATTTGTCGTGCCGGTCTTACCGTTGAATTCCTCCGAATAGCTTTTGTCAGCCCCGAATTTTGACTGCCATTCACCATAGAAATATACTGCATTCAGAATATCCGCAACAGTATCGCTGCTCGCAATGCTTTCATAATCAGAAATCAGATTTTCCGTCTTTTCCTTTACCCAGTCGCTTATCTCTGACTTAACGCCGTCAGCATTATTCCTGAAGTCAACGCTCCTGAGCTCTCCTCCAAAATAAAGCTCCGCAGGCCTGTTGAAATCTTCATCAACGTTATCAGCCATTTTAAGCGAATTATCAATCCATACGGAATTAGCAGTCGTAAGCTTTGCCTTTTCGGAATTTTCCCTCTCCCTGAAAAGCTTGTACTGCTCCGAGAAATGCCCTATATCATCAATACCGAGCACAGACTCTATCTCGCTTTTTGTCTCTCCGGATGCACCGAGGTCTGCCATCGCAATCGCCGACTCTATGCTGTAGGCGGAATAGAAAAGATTCTCGTCCCCCGCTTCCTCATAGAGTTTCCAGTTAAATCCGTTCACCGCATTTTTCAGTGTGTCGTCCAAACTATCAGTCTCCGTCAAAGCCTCTGTCGAAGCCGTTTCCGTTGTCAGCTCTTCGCCTGAGCCTGCCTCTTCAGAACTTGCGGCTGCCTCAGTTGATGCCGCTTCTGATGCTTCCCTCGTCTCTGTAGTGAAGACCTCCGAAGGCTCCTCCTTCTTCTGCGAGCTGCATCCCCAGATAAAAACTGACATTGCTCCGAGTAAACACATTACGATAATCTTTTTCATACTTTTTTCCTCCATCGTATTTATTTCTCCAACAAAGCGTTGTAGATATCCCTTTTTGATACCCCCCTGTCCTTCGCTGCCTGTCTCATGGCTTCTTTTTTATCCAATCCCTTGTCGATATAGCCCTGTACATGCTCTTCTATACTTAAATTCTCATAGGCCGCTGTCGCTTCTGCCCTGATTTCCTCTCTCGACCTGCCCTCAATAACGAGCACATATTCGCCCTTAGGCTCTGCCTCGCTGTAATATTCTACCGCCTCTTTAAGCTCCGTCCGCATTATGTCCTCGAATTTCTTCGTAAGCTCCCTGCAGAGGGAAATCCGTCTGTTCCCAAGCGTTTCAAGCAGTTCATCAAGTGTGCCCTTCAGGTGGTGCGGTGCTTCATAGAGTATAACCGTCCTCGTATCTCTCGAAATTTCTTCAAGTAAGAGCTTTCTCTCTTTTTTTTCTCTGGGCAGAAATCCCTCAAAGGAAAACCTTCTCGTGGAAAGTCCTGAAAGGGTCAGCGCCGTTATCACTGCCGACGCACCGGGCAGCGAGGTCACCGTTATTCCGGCTTCCGCGCATTTCTGCACAAGCACCTCTCCGGGGTCGGAGACCGCAGGCGTTCCCGCATCTGTGATAAGGGCGATATTTTTCCCCTCAATCATCATGCGGACAAGCTCGTCTGCTTTTTCATATTTATTGAACTCATGATAACTTGTCATCGGCGTATGTATATCGAAATGAGTCATCAGCTTTCTTGAATTCCTCGTATCCTCCGCCGCAATGATATCAGCCTCTTTCAGACATTCTATCACCCTTTTCGTAATATCTCCTAAATTTCCTATGGGTGTAGCACAAAGATATAATTTTCCCGACATTTTAGTATCCATAAATATCATATATCTCGTCGGTATATTTCCCGACTTCCTTATAAATCACAAGCGGTTTCTCCACGATTAACTGTGCTCCTCCGCCGCGTCTTCCCTCTATAAGCACCATATTGGCAGGCTTTTCCATATAAGGATGAACCAGCTTCATGCGCTTTGGCTCGATCCTGTATTTTCGCATCAGCTCGAAAATTTCCACAAGCCGGTTCGGTCTGTGAACCATGTAAAAAGCCCCCTGATGCTTTAAGAGTGCCGCTGCCGCCGCTATAACATCTTCCAGCGTACAGAGGATTTCATGACGCGCTATAGCCTTCGGCTCCTCAGGATTTACAAGGGCCCTGCCGCCCGTCATATAAGGCGGATTGCTGGTCACCGTATCAAAAGAGCCCTTCTGAAAAAGCTCGGCTGCTCTTTTGATATCTCCCGTAACGATCTCGATTTTACCTTCAAGAGCATTCAGCTGAACGCTCCGCCTCGCCATATCTGCGCTTTCTTCCTGAATTTCAAGTCCGATAAAATTCTCACCCTCGGTCTTTGCTTCTAAAAGTATCGGGATGATTCCCGTTCCCGTTCCCAAGTCAATAGCCCTTCCGCCCCTGACTACACCTGCAAAGCCCGAAAGCAGAACCGCGTCCATTCCGAAACAGAATTTTTCCGTATTCTGGATAATTCCATAGCCGTTTCTCTGCAGATCGTCAATCCGCTCGCCCGGCTTTAATTCAATCGTTCTTTTCGTTGTCATTTGTATTTATCGTATCCGGCGTAAAATTATTGTCTCTTCTCGGCCTGCGGTTTTTATCCCTGAAATTTCCGCCGTCTTTCTTATCCCGCTCAGGACGTCTGTTTTTATCAAAATTTTTCTTATTCTTTCTGTCGGGCTTTTTGTCAAAGCTCCTTCTGTTCTGACCGCCTTTATTTTCTTTATTATCCTTATTGTCCTGACTTTTTTCCTGATAATTATCCCGGTTTCTCTCAGGTCGTTTTATATTATTTCTGTTCTGATTTTTCTGCGGTGCTGTCTGAGGCTGAGGCTTCTGCTCCGCTTTCTGTTCCGTTTTCTCTTCAGCAAATTCCTCTTCCGGAAGCTCCTCAGGAAATTCTTCTTCGAATTTTTCAGCTTTTTCCTTCTTCTTCTGATTTGAGGAACCCTTTTTATGATGAGGAACAAATTCAAGCTCCTTAACCTCGTATTCCCTGACTTCCTTTTCATCCCCCTGCTCTATCAGAACCTTGACCTTCTGCCTGAGCACGTTAAATGACTGGACGATTCCGGAAACCCCGTCCTTATCCGTAACTATATCTCCGATTGAAGGCAGGGTAGCATTAAGCTCCTCGTAGGTTTCCTCCTCGTTCTGCAGACAGCACATGAGTCTTCCGCACATTCCTGAAATCTTCGTGGGATTTAGCGAAAGATTCTGCTCCTTGGCCATTTTGATCGACACAGGCTGGAAGTCCGCAAGATAAGTGTGGCAGCAGAGCGGTCTTCCGCAAATTCCATAACCGCCGAGTATTTTTGTCTCGTCACGCACACCTATCTGCCTTAATTCAATCCTTGTCCTGAAAACTCCCGCAAGATCCTTAACGAGTTCCCTGAAGTCGATTCTGCCGTCTGCCGTAAAGTAGAAAAGAAGTTTATTGCTGTCAAAAGTATACTCCGCATCGATAAGCTTCATTTCAAGCTCATGCTTTCTTATCTTTTCAAGGCATATCTTAAAAGCCTCTCTCTCCCGCACGCGGTTATTTTTCTCCGTCTCGACATCCTCTTCCGTTGCCATGCGGATAACCGTTTTAAGAGGGGAAACTATCTCTTCCTCCGAAATCTCCCTTATATCCGAAACAGCCGTTCCAAACTCAACACCTCTTGCAGTTTCGACTATTAGATTATCACCCCGCTTTATATCAAGCTCTCCCGGTGAAAAATAATATATCTTTCCTGCCATGCGAAATCTCACGCATACTATTCTAACCATTCTCTCTGTTTCCTTTCATGGTCAGGAATAAAAGTTCCATCGACATATCAAAATTAACATTTGACGAAATCCTGTTCCTGACTGTATTTATCTCCTCGATAATTCTGTTAATTTTTTCATAGCTCATTTCTTCCGATTTTCTCTGCAAAAGAGGCTCTTCGCCTGCAAAAACGAGCTTTGCATCATCCCCCGCCGCTTTTGTCAGAAGAACATCCCTCATAAAGATCATAAGCATATCAAGATAATCATTTATCCTGTCCTTGTATTCGGAAGCCTTTTTCACTGCCTCATTAATCTCGGACATTGAAAAACGATCCGCATTGGCTGCTGCCCTCAAAACTTCGCTTTTTAAGGAATCAAAAGACTCATCGGCAATGACTGCCTTTGCCTTTCCCGGCACACCGCCTGCAAATGCCGCGGCAATTTTTATCTGCCTTTCATCAGAATCCGTATTCTTTTTCAGATAATCTTCTATAAGCTTCTCAGACACAGGACGAAGCTTCAGCGTCACAGATCTTGAGCGCAAAGTCGGCAGAAGCTTCATTTCATTATCCGTAAGAAGAATTATAACCGCATACGAGGGCGGCTCCTCAAGGGTCTTTAATAGTGCATTCTGCGCCTGACTGTTCATAAGCGACGCATCAGGTACGATATAGACCTTTCTTCTGCCGGTGTAAGGCTTGATCCCTATATCAGCCACAAGCTGCTGCCTTATCTCACCTACACTCAATGTCGTGGGCTTTTCATGCGTAACAGTAATTATATCAGGGTGGTTTCCGCTTTCCGCCATCAAGCAGGAATGACAGTGTCCGCAGGGATTTACTCCCCCCTCCTCACAAAGAAGGGTTTTTGCAAAAATTCCTGCAAGCGTTCTTTTTCCGGAAAGTGCCGGTCCGTCAAAAATATAGGCATGAGATACCTTTCCTTCCCTTATTGCCCCCTGCAAAAAATCTATTGCTGTCTGCTGACCAATTATATCATAAAATGACGACATCCTACATCAGAAGGTCTATCAGCATTCCCCTTATCTCCCCGATAAGACCAAGAATCTGAATATTGTCCTTCTCCTCCTTCATGAGTTCTTCCGCAAGCCTGTCAAGATTCTCATCCACTCTCCTGATAATACCGTAAACCCTGTGGCGTCCCCTCCTGTCAAGGAAGTTTTCACGCGAAAATTTATGTGAACGATTAATTACCTCGTTCATAAAATTCTTTATCAGGCTGCGGTACTTCCGCATATCCGTAATATTCTTGCGTTTCTTGATCTTCTCACCCTGCATGGTTATATCCTCCATCATCAGGGTAAGCCTCTCCTGCAGATCCTTCTCCTCAATATGGCTCATCAGTGCAAAACGGAAATCATCAGAGGAAACATTCTGATTTTCCCTAACCTCCTCCGTCGCCTGCACCTGCTGCATCTGATTTACCTTTATATCCATACCGCTGCTCCCAATAAAAAATCATATTCTTCCGATATAGCTCGTTATTTCAGCAACACATTTTTTCAGGTCTTCATTAAGAAAAACCTTATCTATCCCCGCTTCTCTGACCTTTTCCTCAGAAAAATCATCGCTGTCCGCGACAAATCTCCTGCACATCTCCTTATACTGCGGCTCCAAACGCCTGTCTTCCCTCGCAATAGCCCTCATCAGCCTGTCCCTGTCCCCGCAGTCAATCAGTATCGGAAAAACCTTATTTTCCCCGA
>CAJOPI010000251.1 GCA_905236275.1 uncultured Lachnospiraceae bacterium
GTTCTGGCAAAGTCGCCTATAATTCCCTTATCACCCATGAAGAATGAGTGCATGAACAGCCCGTGAATATCACAGCCGAATGTTTTGCTGTCCACTGTCTCCTGTCTCATTGAGCGCATATACACAACTGAGTCCTGCGGAAAATCTGAAAGCAATATCGGTGAATGCGTAGCTATGATGACCTGAACACTTGCTCCTGTGAAGAAGAAATTCAAAAAGTCAGCAAGCCACTTAATATAATTTCTCTGCCATCTTACATGAAGTGTATTATCTGCCTCGTCCATTATGATTAAAATTTGCTTTTTCTTTATCGTGCCTTTCAAAAAATTTCTTTTCATATCATGCAGGTCAGAAAAATTTTTCAGTAGAGCTGCCTCACCGGTACTTTGCATAAACTTTATGTCAACGAACAAAAACGGAAAGGATATTCGGCGGTAAATATCAAACAGTACCTTCATAGCTTCGTAGTCTCTGCGATTGTTTTTGTGAAATGTTATTCGGTCTGGCTGTGCGTTAGAATATACATTACTAAACCTTTTAGCCATATCGTATAGTTCACCTACAGACTTTATATATATCTCTTCACCACAAAAATATGTTAATTCAAGCAAAAGATTCGATAACTCCTGCTGCCATTGTTCCTGAGAAAGAGGCGTTGCGTTATCATATTGCCCGATGAAATTTTCCATCCGCCTGAGGCAGTCTTCTTGATTATTGCGTTTTCTGATGGTTTCGGCAGTGGTAAACGGGACACATACATGATGCAGAAAATTCAAGAATACGTTGAAGGCAAAACGATTGACGAAGGATCCGGTAGGCATCAAGTATGATATATCTTTGCAGAACCTCCGGAATGTCTGGCCATAGGACTGATTATTCTTAGACATTTCTTCGGCAATGGTGCTTATGTTCTTGTCTTCATCAGATACTGAGAAAATTACGTATGAAGGTACTATATCATTACCTATTGCCTGCACTCCCTGCGGAATATCCCAGGTATCAAAAATAAATTGCAACTCCCTTAACTGTTCAGCCCTAAAATAATTGATACCTTCAGCGCGCTCAAGGTCAATGTATTTCATCTCAAAATTAAATCTATGATCCGAGCGTAGTCTTTGTCCTGTGGAAGCATCATATACTTTTGTTGTGGTTCCTAAAGACATATAATCATTTAAAGACAATATATTTGTGAAGTATCCTGTAAGCCAACCTTTATCAGCAGTCCAATTCTTTTTTATGGTTTTTGCGGCAATTGTGGCTTCAAGCTCGTAATCAATGTCAGAAAAAATATACAGCGTATCATCGTTCTGTTCGGTGATTATAATTTTTTCTGTTTTTCTTTTATATGTATCATGAGATTTTTCGTTATCATTAAGTGCCGCAATAAGTTTTCTTAGAACCGTTGTTTTTCCCGAACCGTTCTCACCTGCAAATGCCGTAATATCAAGTATGGACTCTCCCCAGAAATTTTCAATGTAAGCAGGGTTTGTCTGTATCACTAGTTTTGTTCCGTCAAAAGTTATTCTGTATTTGCGGCTTAAAGAAATGCCCTCTCCGAAGTCAAAATCATTCTCGTTTTTTTGTCTTTCCCAAAAGAATAAAATCCTCAATTATCATTCACCTGATTTTTACTGTCACGGAGCAAAAAATTTTCAGCTTTAATATATCACAATCCCAATGCTGTTTATTGCTTTTGTTTAGCGTGATTTAATTTCTCGGCTTAACATGTCGAAGAGCATGTGTGCAATCTTTTCTTTGTTGTCTTGCGGAACATTCAAGAACTCACAAAATGCCAAAAGTTTTTGCGGCGTATCATTCTTATCTTCAAGATAATCTGCATGGTTGCTTATATCGTTCAACAGGTCATCTGTCCGGAACATAGGGAAGTACATCATACTTGTGAGCAAGGAAAACAAGCAGAAATCTTTAATCATGCTACCTGTAACAACTACGTGATAAGTTTCTTCAGCCCTATGATCAAATCTAATCATTACCCGGTAAAGTTCTCCAGAGAGTTCTTTCACAGAGGTTAATTCACTTGTCATAAGTTCAAGGACATCTCTTTTTTTCAGAAGCTCCTTGTATTTATCCGAAAGTTTTTGTGCCAGCTCCCTAGTTTTATAGCGTACCTCCTGCTTTACATATTTATCTTCTTCCCAAAACCCAAGGTAGTACATCAAACAGAATGGAGCAATCATAAATATAAATTCATACATAAAATGATAATAGTGATAGCTGTTGATATTATCATTTTGAAAATAAGGCAGGAAAATAGCTTCAGCAATATCGTGCAGTCCTATATTTATCAGCCCACAAATGTATACTGCATTACCGAAAGAAAATTCTTTTGCCAGCATTCGTCTTGTGATGGCTGTACATTTAAAGTGGTTCAGTCTGATTGGTTCTAAGATACAGCTTTTAGCAATATTCGTACAATCCACAAGAGTTATTCCCGGTTTAGTCGTCTGTCCATTGAGATACCAACCAAAGTACTGCTGAATATACGCAATTGAATAGTCAGGTACACCCTCTTTCATCTCTAATGCACTATAGCCTCTTTCGATGAGCAGAGCTAAATTTACAACGTGTATGCTACAGAACAACCCTGATATGCTCAATGTTTGGCCAAGAGTCTTAATATCAGTTTCGGCCAAAATGTTGGTCATAAACTCATGTGCACTATACATGTCTAAAATGTTGAAATATCTTCTCCTGTGCTTACTTGAGGTCTCTGCAGCATTTTCCTGAAATAAAATGTTGTCATTATAAACACATTCGCTCAATGTATTGTAGAGCTTATCTAATAGCTTAATATACAGCAGCTTCGATGTAATACCGCCTGAGTCTGCACACACATAAAGCAGCTTACGACAATTATTTTGCAGATGCTCAAGCGTATACGCAGAGTCTTCTTCATTGCGCAAGTGCCATACTTCTTTCGCTATGATGCACATAATTGAAATATATTCATCTGCTAAGTCTCTATCCCCTTTCGATAGAGCTTTCGAGAAAGCATCGATAAATTTATCCTGAAAACTTTTCATGAATGCCTCCTTAATAATGGCAGCTTTTTCTTCGGACTGTCAGCTTCAAACTGCTTCTTCAATGAATATTCCATTATTTCCCATTTGACTTGTTCCTGATCCTCGAATATTCCATAAATTATTTTGGTAGATGCTGCAATTAAAATTATCTCGAACATAAGTAAAGCTCCTACCGTGTTATAAAGTTTTAAAAGGTAGGCTAGGCAGCACGTAAAGAGAGCTTCAAGCGAGGCAAATATAATTCTCTTTTGACTGTATATTATTGGTTTTAG
The DNA here is from genome assembly GCA_905236275.1 of uncultured Lachnospiraceae bacterium. Taxonomy (GTDB): domain Bacteria; phylum Bacillota; class Clostridia; order Lachnospirales; family Lachnospiraceae; genus NK4A144. The sequence continues at coordinate 3,317 of CAJOPI010000251.1, forward strand.
GTTAAGGAAATAATCTGCATAATATATTCCCATATAACTTTTATCCAATATGCCTGACATCAAAGCCAGTAAGGCAATAGGAATAGCAAAAATCGTTGCATGTATAGAAAGGAAAGTTCCTGCAGCTTCCTTGCTTATGAAAACGTACCCTTTACATAAATCCAATAGAAGAGCAAATACTGTAACTATAATTTGTATGCTCGCCATAGCGTATTCCCAAATGCTGTTCCTATAATCTTCTTTTAGAGTTCTTAGGCACGAAAGAATTTTTTGCTTTCGACTGCTCCAAATTTTTGATACAAATCTTACAGCTCCAGGCACCGAAGGTAATAACAACATTACAATACACGAATACGTAAACAGCCCCATAGCTATCCGTGAAAAGCACATCATGTTCTGTTAGCTGATAGTACAACGACCGTCTCAACATGTGCAGTCTGAGGAAACATATCGAAAGACTTAATGCTCACCAGATTATAGCCATGAGACGAAAATATTTTGCAGTCCCTTGCTAACGTTGAA
>CAJOPI010000252.1 GCA_905236275.1 uncultured Lachnospiraceae bacterium
TATTTGTCCCGATATTAAACAGAAAACGTCTGTCCGTTGAATATTTGTATACAGCATACTTCTCCCCTAATTTAATTGTGCCGGGACGCATAGGCTATGTGTCTTTTAAAAATCATCTGCTATTATATAGCTTACAAGTTATAAATTCAAGCTTTATATTTTTTATTTTTATTTAATATATGATATACTTGACTGGTAATGCCTATAAAACGTACTTTTAAATAAGGAATAATAAAGAAAGGACTGCAAAATCATGATGATCAGATTTAAACCTGTTTTTTCCCATACCATATGGGGTGGAACTAAGCTCAGGACTGACTGGGGCTTCAATGAAACAGGCGACGATATAGGTGAATGCTGGACAATAGCCGCACACCCACATGGAGACGTTTCTGTTTCCGGCGGAAAATACGACGGAATGCATCTTTCAGAGCTTTGGGCGGAACACAGGGAGCTTTTCGGTAATACTGAAGGTGACAGATTTCCGCTTCTTATCAAGATAATCACCGCCTCTGACGACTTAAGCATTCAGGTACACCCGGATGATGATTATGCAAAAAAAAATGAAAACGGCTCTCTCGGAAAAACAGAGTGCTGGTACATCGTTGATTGTGAAAAAGACTCAAAACTTGTTATCGGGCACAATGCACGAACAAAGGCTGAACTTGAGGAAATGATCGACGAGGGACGCTGGACGGAATTTATCCGGGAGATACCGGTAAAGAAAGGCGACTTTATTAATATAGTTCCGGGAACAGTTCACGCAATAAAGGGCGGTATCACAGTCCTTGAAAGCCAGCAGAACAGTGACATAACCTACAGGGTTTATGATTACGACCGTATGCAGAACGGTCTCCCCCGCGAGCTCCATATCGATAAGTCAAAAGACGTTATAACCGTCCCCGCTCTGAGCGTTGATAAATCTGTTATAAGTGAAGATGGACTTTCAGGTGTAAAAAAACTATTATCCTGCAAATATTTTGACGTTTTTAGAATCAATGTCGACGGGGAAGAAACTTTCAGCGAGAAACGCCCTTTCCTTCTTGCTTCCGTAATAGAAGGCAATGGCGAAGCTGATGGCGAAAAAATAAAAAAAGGCGACGCTTTCATGCTTCCTTCAGGCTATGACAAACTAAGCTTCAAGGGCAGGATGAAAATCATAATTTCATCTCTTCCGGCCTAAAAAAAACGACTGCCGTACCCAGTATCAGTACGACAGCCGTTTTTTTCATGAGAGTGCAAGCGTCACTATTTCAAAAGGTCTCAGACTTAAAGAAATCTTATTATCCCGTATCTCAACCTCCGTTTCCCTTTCCTCCAGCATATTGCAGATATATGCCTTATTAAATCCTTTCGCAAATTCAAGCGTAGTATTTACCCTGCTGTTATGGCATTCATAGAGCCTGATAATATTTTCACCTGAATTCAAAGCCTTCTTAACGACCTCAATCTTCACATCATCAGAATCAGCCTTGACGAAACTGTATTCCCTCGGAAGGTTTCCGCCCTCATTATCCTTTATCAGAGCAATAAGGGGATTGTTGAATGCATATGCCTTGTCAACAATTCCTGCTTCCCTGTAGCTTCCACTATGAGGTATTATTGAGTAAGAGAAGCTGTGATGTTCCTTATCCCCGTCAGGATTCGGGTATCTTGCAGTTTTAAGCATCGTAAGCCCCACAAAATTTTCCTTTACGGAACAGCCGTATTTGCAGTCATTTATGAAAGCTACTCCATAGCCCTCTTCTGCCACGTCCAGCCATTTATGCGCACATACCTCAAACCTTGCAAAATCCCAGCTTGTATTTGAGTTCGTTGCCCTCTTTACGTTTCCGTATTGTATTTCAAAACTTGCCTCACTGCAATTGACCTCTATCGCGAAATAATCCCTCAATAGTATCTGGTCTTCCTTCCAGTCAATTTCATTTCTGATATCAATCCTGCAAAGGTCTCTGTAAAAATAGAGGTACTGCTCGATTATTGAACTTAAATATCTTCGCCTTATTTTTATGCAGGCACGCACAGCGCCATTCTCAACGATTTCCGCACTTTCCACGTCATCAACCGGCCATGCTTTTTCATTGTAATAATTGTTAATGTCCCACGCGTCAAAATTGTGAGGTTTGTTTTCGTAGCTTATAATTTCATTAGCGCACTTACCCTCGCTGATGATTTCTCTTCCTGCCTTTTTATCATAAATGCTGACAAAGTGCATCTTTTCATCAAATCTTATGCTTAGAAAATCTGTCTCAACCTTTTCTAAGGAAATATCAATTCCCCCGCTTTTCTCCGTTGTCTCTTCAATCCGGAAGCTCCTGTATCCCTTTGCTTCGGGCGCATCAATCAGTGCAAGATAACCCTCCTCTGTTTTCTGCATGGGATAGGATTTATCCGAAAAACTTAGCTGATATTCCTTTTCTTCATCAGCTGCATTTATATCACTGATAAGAAGAGGCACAAGTCCCTTCGAGGAATTTGGATTGAAAACTATAACTTCTCTTTTTTTCACATCAATTTTTCTTATAATTCTCGAAAGAGAGTCCTTAAGACTCTTAGCTGCTCTCTCGAAAAGGGCTTCATATTCCGCTTTGGACTCCTCATAAACCTCTTTTATGGCAGAACCGGGAAGAATATCATGGAACTGGTTCCTAAGCACAGTCTCCCACAGATCATTTATCTCATCCGCCGGATAATCCGTACCGATAAGCTCCTCTTCCATCACTCCCGCAAATTCAAGATTTTCCATGAGAAACTCAGCCTTGCGGTTATACTTTTTATTCCTTGCCATAGAAGTATAGGTTCCCCTGTGATATTCGAGATAAAGCTCCCCTATCCATTTGGCAAGATATTTATTATCCTTAACCTCTTCTTCAAGCCTTTCAAAAAATTCCAGTGCTGTAGACTGCTTTGTTCGTGGTATCCCTTTTAGCCCTCTGCTCAGACGTTTTTCAACCTCAAGCATTTCAGCAGTTGGACCGCCGCCGCCGTCGCCATATCCATAAGACATAAGTACAGACTGATTCAGGTGTTTATCAGAATAGCGCTGCCAGCCTCCCTTTACCTGGGAAGGGTTGAGAATACCATTATAGGTTGTGAAATGCTCCGTCTCGGTTCCCCCCTCCTGTGCTGGTTTATTAAAGTCTCTGGTCGGAATGAAATGTGTAAGTATCTCCGTACCGTCAATCCCCTTCCAGAGAAATGTATCATGCGGCATTTTATTAAATTCATTCCAGCTTATCTTTGTTGTCATAAAATATTTAATGCCGCATTTTTTCATAATCTGCGGAAGTGCGGCAGAATATCCGAATACATCCGGAAGCCAGAGTATCCTGTTATCCCTTCCGAATTCCTTTTTAAAAAAGTCCTTTCCATATAGAAACTGCCTGACAAGCGACTCGCCGGATGCAAGGTTACAGTCAGCTTCCACAAACATGCCTCCCTCGCTCTCCCATCTTCCCTCTTCCACACGTTTCTTTATCTTTTCATATACGGAGGGCGCGTTTTTTTTTACATATTTATAAAGCTGAGGCTGACTTGACATAAACTTATATTCAGGATATCTGTCCATAAGCTCAAGTACTGTCGAAAAACTTCTTACAGCTTTATCCTCTGTAGTTGCAAGTGTCCACAGCCACGCCACATCTATATGCGTATGTCCCACGCAGTATACAAGAGGACCTTCGCTCTTTCCCGAAAGAGCATAATAGTTATCCTCCAAATACTTATCCGCCTCTTCAAGACTTCTGTAAAATTCTTCGGAATAACTAACCCTCATATCAAAGAGGTTCAGCGATTCGTTTAATTTTTTCAGTGTAAAAAGAGCTTCCTCGGACTCTGCCGGAAGCATTTTCAAAACCTCGTAGGGAACCCTGAGGTCGTAATAATATTTCTCAATCGCCCTGTCGAGAACCTTTATTTCAGAATCAAGACACAGGTTAAAATTATTGTCACCTGTATACGCCTGAAGAAGTATCTCAAACCTGTCTCCACTGCTTGCTTTTTCAGTCAGCAAAACCGTCCTGTGATTAACATCAAGTCCCTGTCTTATCTCACCGTTTACAATTATCAGAAACTGGGGATTTATCGCGTCCCATTCCCCTTCTTTTCCTGTCCTTAGTTCATATACAACTGTTTTTCCTGCAAAATCGTCAGGAAGGGAAATTTCCGTCCAGAAATAAAAATGCTCCCTGTTTCCGCCCCAGATGCCATTAGGCGAAAGCTCCTTCCAACTGCCATCCTCCTGTTTTAGGAGATATCCCCCGACAGTCCGGCGTTTTGTGTAGATAAGCTCCCCAACCTGTTCTATGAGTTTCCCTACTCTCTCTTTAATCAATATCATGGCTCTGCCTTTCTTTCACGTAAAATATACGGAACGTCAGTAATCATTTCCGTTTTTTTTCCATCCATTAAATCCGTCAGAACCTCCAGTGCTTTTTTTCCCATAAGGGACTCATTCTGTTTTATAAGAGTAAATTCACGTCCGGTCCTGTAAACTGTCTCAATACTGTCGAAGGTTGCGATTTCCTTTTTTATATCTGTTTCCTCAAGTGCCCGCCTCAAAAGGACTGCAATCTTATATTCAGCCGTCAGAAAAGCCGTACAATCTCCGAAATCCTCCGCAATTTTCTTATACTCGCTTAAATCTATCCTGCCATACTCTTTCTCTATATCCATAGGAGCCGGATTATAGCTTTCAATCTTTGCGAAAACTCCGGTCACTGTACCGTTTTTTACAATGCTTTCGCTAAAGCCCCCGTAGCGTTCACTTATCGTAGAAGTTTCGATTGACGCATGTGTCAGGAAACAGATTTTCTTATTGCCATGTTCTATAAGCTTGTCTGTAAGCTCTCTTGCCGCCGCAAAATTGTTAGACTTTATACAGGGTATCGGAACGCCCTTTATCTGCCTGTCTACCGTAACTATCGGGAAACGGTTCAATGACAGCTGCAAAATCGCAGAATTATATACTTCACCCTGCGCACACATGACAATGAAGCCGTCCACTCCGGCATCAAGCCCGTCCTGAACAGCCATCACTTCATCGTCCATATTTCCGTAGGTGCATCTGAAAAGCATATCAAAACGCCGTCTCGTACATTCCTGTTCTATGCTCCTTAGAAGCTCTGTTCCAAAATCATTTCCAAAAGTATCAAAAATTACACCTATTCTTTTTCGTCGTTTGGGCTTCTGCATTCGGGAGGGAATCTGTTGGGACGGTGCAGCGATAACATCTTCTATATTCTTATTTACAAATGATCCGCGCCCAGGCTGTCTCACAATATAGCTTTCTTCGGCAAGAATTTCCATTGCCTTTTTTGCCGTTATCCGACTGACCTGATAAGCTTCACCGATTTCCTTTTCAGAGGGAATACGGTCTCCCGGACCATATTCCCCTGCAGATATTTTTTTCTTTAGATCAGATAAAATTTTTTCGTACATTATCTGCTTTTCCATACCCCTGAAAGCTCCTATAATTCTATTTTAGAATTTTATATCCGCAGTAATCCAACACTAACTCGCAGAATACCGAATTAGCCCACGAGAACCATTCTCTCGTGAATTTCGTCGGATCATCTGCAAATACCCCCTCATGCATACAACCGCAACCACCGTCGCTATCTATCATAAGTTTAATTATTTCCTTTTTCTCAGCTTCGCTTTCAGCCACAAGTCCTCTCATTCCAGTTGAGATGTGCCATACATAACGTGCGGGTGTATGTGGGCTTCCTATTCCGCTTAATTTTTCTCCACTGTAATAATATGGATTTACGTCTGACAGTATTTTCTTCTTTGTTTTTTTGTAAAGTTCATCTTCGGTCTGACAATAGCCGAACCATGGCGCACTGAGAAGACTCGGAAGATTTGCGTCGTCCATGACATTATACTGTCCAAAGCCGTCTATCTCGTAAGCATAAAAAGATTCATCGCCTTCATTTACAGGAACAACTGCATATTTTTCCAATGCCGTCCTGATCTCTTCTGAAAACTTCTCTGCCTTCTTTCCCAACTCCTTTTCATTATAAATCATTAGAAAGATTTCGCCTATATATTTTAATACAACAGCCGCAAACATATTGGCAGGAACAAGATATCCGTAAGTACAGGCGTCATCACTGGGTCTGAAGCCCGACCAAATAAGACCCGTTCCTTCTTTTACCAACGCGCCTTTTCCTTCTCTTGAAAGTGTGTCGGTATATACACAGTTATCCCTCTCAAATCTGTAGCCCGATCTGCTTTCGTGATACTGCTCCGTCTCAAAGACTCCTATTATCCTTTTGGCAGCCTTCAGAAAGCTTCCATCAAACTGACCTGTCCTTCCGGTATTCTTCCAAAGCAGATATGAGAGCTGTATGGGAAAGCAAAGAGAGTCTATCTCATATTTTCTCTCCCAGATTTCAGGTCCCATATCTGTCCTGTCATGCCGCCAGCAGTTTCCGTTTGCCTCCTCGTTGAAGGCATTTGCATAGGGGTCCTTCAATATGCATTCCATCTGACGATGAACCAGCCCCTCTATCATATCTGCAAATTTTTCATCTTCCCCTGCAAGTATAAGATAGGGTCTTACCTGACAAGCCGAGTCCCTGAGCCACATTGCGGGAATATCCCCTGTTATAACAAAGGTGGTTCCATCTTCTTTCAGTTGTATAGTTGTATCAAGGGTATTTTTTATACATTTTCTGAAAATTCCCCTGTCATCGATTTCATTATCCCTTAAATATTTCTCCACCTTTTCTATCAGGCTTTCAAGGGAATTTCTTTCGCTAAGTTTTTCCATCTTTCCTCCAATCGCCTCCGTCTGCACTAAGTTCAACTGCGCACCATTATCCCTTTGCGGCACCGGAAAGGTTGAAGCCTTTTGACATGTAGCTCTGTGACAGCACGTAAAGAATTATCGAAGGCAGAGCGTAGAGTGCCGAATATGCTGCAAGCTGTCCGTATACCACCATTCCGTTCTGTCCGAAAAACTGATACAGTTGAACCGACGCAGGCATTTTTTCCGCAGTCGAAAGCAGAATGTATGGAACAAAGAAATTTCCCCAGCTTCCTGAAAAGGTATAAATGAAAACCACGCATATTCCCGGAAACATAAGCGGTACGATAACCTTGAATATGCTCGTAAGCGTTGTTGCCCCATCCACCTTTGCCGCTTCTTCGAGCTCCATGGGTACTCCGTCCATCGAATTTTTCATAAGCCATATACCATAAGGAAGCGAAGTTGCCGTCATGAACAGAATAACACCGGGTATAGAGTTATAAAGCTTGACTGTAAGAAAGAGCCTGTAAACAGGCACCATTACAGCGGTCATTGGAAGAGCTGTCATAAATAATATTGTCAGCATGAAAATCTTTTTGCATTTAAGCTCAAATCTCGAAAGAGGATATGCCGCAAGTATCGAAATAAAGACCACGATAAGTGACTGGAAAAGCGATATTATAAGTCCGTTCCTCAGTGCCCTCTGGTTCGTCTGACTCTTTATAACTTCTATATAATTCTGCAATGTAAACTGTGCCGGAATTTTTACTCCCGACGAAGCATTAAGGTCTAATGATGCAAGCACTACCCACACAAGAGGTAATGCAAAAACTACTGCAAGTATGCTGAGCACTATATAAGGTGCTGCTTTTTTTGATCGTGCGTTTTTCATTTGCCCCTCCTTTAATCCCTGTCAATACGTGTATAAAGTACGCTCAGTATTATACCTATCACAAGAAGGAGCATGGCAATGGCTGTACCATAGCCTAACTGCTGGCTCACAAAAGCCTGCTTATACATGTAAATCGGTATTGTCGTTGTCTTGCTTCCCGGACCGCCGCCCGTCATCATATAAATCAAACCAAATACCCCAAGTGTGGAAAGCGTATTCAGCATTGTATTCGTAGCTATTGTTCCTCTTATACATGGAATCACTATTTTCACAATCGTCTGTAAATAGCTTGCTCCGTCAACCCTTGCTGCCTCTTCTATTTCATTCGATACCCCGTCAAGCGCTGACTGGAAATTCAGCATGGAAAATGCAGTACCATGCCAGATATTGGCAAGAACAACCGTAGTCATCGGCATGGTCTGTAAAAATTTGATCATCGGGATTCCCGCAAATCCCAATATATGATTCAATGTTCCCTCATTTGCAAAAAATGTCGAGCAGCAGATTGCTACCACAACCTCCGGAATTACCCAGCCTGCAAGGAAGAAAGGTCCTACTATTCTTCTGAAGGTTGAATTGCCGCTTTTCATCATTAGCGCGATAATAAAGCCGAGCACCTGCTGACCTATAAGCGAACCAACAAGAAAAACCAGCGTATTTTTTATACTTATGAATACCGTCCTGTCCTTCCACATTTTTATATAGTTTTCTATACCTGTGAACCGGAAGTTCTTTGCATTTGCACCCGACAGTGCCAGATTAGAAAAGGAATATCCAAAGGTCATAAGTATAGGTACAATAAAAAAACAAATCAGCAATATTACTGCCGGCAGCAAAAGAACTGTCCGTTTTATTTCTGTCAAAGTCTGATTTTTCTCTTTCATTGTTTTTTCCTTCCTTAAATACTAAAGGGCATCCGTTTTTACAGCGGATGCCCTTTAAGATTACTTATTTACGCAGTTTTCTTCTCCTACTGCATTTTCAACATCACTCTTGAACTGTGCCATTGCATCCTCAGGTGAAAGTGAAGCAGATGCTACATTTTCAACCATTGTCTGAATATATGTAGTTACCGTTGTGTACTGGTCGTTCTGCGGCCTGTATTCAGCAAACTCAAGGAAATCGGTTGCTTCCTGTACGAAAGGCTGTGCTGAATATACTTCGTCTGTAGCAACATCGCTTCTTGTAGAAAGAACACCCTGAAGCTGTACTGCATTGAGATAATTATCATAGTTCATGCACCACTTAATGAAATCCCATGCCGCATCTTTCTCATCGGAAAGAGAAGGGATTGCAAGTGTCCAGCCGCCTGACATTGTGATTTTGCCGGGAGCCTGTCCCTCTGATGTAGGCATTTCCGCATAGCCGAGCTTTTCAGCATAATCAGCCCATGGAGCTGCACCTGTATCCTTGTAGTTACCTGTAATCCAGTAACCGTTAAGCATCATTGCAAGCTTTCCTTCAGGAAGATAATTATTTACAACATTGTCGCTCGACTCTGCATCATAAATAAGATCTGCTGTTGCATATTCCTTTGTAAAGAGCTCGTTTATGAAATTGAGTGTCTTCAGAATATTGTCTGATGAAGTAACCCACTTGCCGTCTTCGTATACCTTCTCGCCAGTACCGTAGAGAATCTCTTCGTAGGTCTGCATTGAGGTTGCTTCTCCACTTATTGTACCTGCGTTGCACCAGAATGGAATTACATCAGGACACTTTTCTTTAATCTGTGCACACGCATCAAGTACGTCCTGCCATGATTTCGGCTCCCAGTCCGTCGGAAGACCTGCCTGCTCAAAGACATCCTTATTGAACCAGATACCACGAGAGTCAGCTGTGTAAGGTACTGCGTAAACGCTTCCCTCAGCAGTTACACCGCTCTTTACATTTTCATAGAACTTTCCGCTTGTCCAGTCTTCCCATGAATTTACATAATCATCAAGATTTGTAAGATTACCTGCTGCAACATCAGACGGAAGATAGAAGGTATCCTCGCAGACAATATCCGGAGCTGTATCCGCTGACTGTAAAGCAAGTGCAACCTTTGCAAAATAATCACCCTCTGATGCTGTGATGTACTGGAAATCAAGTTCTATCTTATCCTTATCAGGATAAGTTTCATAAGCCTGACTGAACCACTGATAAAGCGGGTTCTGTTCGCCGTTACCCTCATCTCTCCATGTCATGGTAAGCTTGGTTTTAGTTCCATCAGATGCCGCACTTGCTGTATCTGACGTTTCTACGGTTCCTGCTGTTTCCGATGCAGTCTGTGAACCGGCATTTTCTGCTGCACCACCCTCAGACGAACTTCCACACGCTGCAAGTGAAAGAACCATTGTCATTGCCATAGCCAACACCACTGCTTTCTTAATCATTTATACCTTTCCTCCTCGAATAATATAAGTCAGATATGTCATTTACATACCCGTTTTATTTTTGCCTTTCGGCTTTGTTACGATAATGATATATAATTATTATATCATTTACAAGTCTTTTTTGTGTATTCATAATTTTTCGTCATTGCAAACAAAAATGTCAGCCCCTGTTTATCAGAAGCTGACATATCATTTTTATATCATTTAATCATTATCAGTTTTTCCTGAGTTTCCTCTCCAGTTCATCATAATCATAGGTTCTTTCAGGAAAATCCCATCCTTCCATCCTTTTTACGGATGATTTTTTCACAGCAGGTTCGTATCCATTCTTTATCGCAGTCAGCATAAAGCCAACAAGATTTGATATCTGCGGACTGCTTTCAGCAACCTGATAGGCTTTTTCGATTTTACCCATATCATATCCTGCCGCTTCCGCTATCGCTTTAAATCCGTTAAAACTTATATCCTCTTTTATGATTCTCGACATTTTAAGGATAAAATCCATCTCATTTATCTCCGGCGCAGTCTGTATCTCATCTTCAATGATCATCTCTTTCTCTTCTTCAATTTTATCATTGATAGTAAAAATAACTGCTGTTACCTTTCCCCCTTTTCCGGACCTGAAGGTATCATAACTGACAGATATTGAAGTATTCTCGTTTACCTCATCTATAGCCCTTGTCAGTACCCATTTCTTGAACTGTCCAAAGGTACCGTATTTCATCGCTTTTTTTTCTTTTGCAATTTTAAGGATTTTGTCATAATTAGGGCTCTCTTTCTTTGATTCGGCTGCGACTTCAGGATCACATTCGGGATCTATGATACCGAGCCTCAGATAAAGCTCCACAAGATTTATCTGCCACTCTATCTTTTTTGCCGGTGTCTTATGAATCGCCCTCTGATAATCCATGTTCGACTTGAGCATTTCATATAATTGTGAGGAATAGACAGAATTCAGCTTTACTGCCTCCTGAAGATTCAGTATTGTGAAATTGCTTTTAAGACCAATAAGCTCGTCCGTAAGGGAATTGTTAAAACGCAGTTTAAGCGTGCCGTTCTTATATTCTGCATCCTGTAATACATTTACAGCCCTAAATGCTTCCGATTCATCATCTTTAATAATAATACGCCAGTCAAGAAGACTTCTTCGCTTTCCGCTATTGTCCTTAACCGTTGCCTCAAAAACCGTTTCATATAATGAATTGGATTTTGTACCTATGATATTGCTTAAGGTTTTTACCGGAATAGTTGCCACTACAGTATTATCCTCAGTGCTTTTATGTGCCTGGCCTATAGCTGCTGCAAAAAGCCTGAATGCCATAAGTGTTGCCTTTCCCCTCGCATTTATCAGGATATTCGATTTCTTATATGTAGTTTCCATATATTCCGGAAACTGTTCCTTCTCTTTCCCCATTAGTTATTTCCTTCCCAGAAAACTCCCTAACTTCTAACTTATTATTACACGCTGTCCTTTATTATGCAAGGATTTTCCTATATTTCTCCATAAGTTACACTGTAGCTAATTTATCAGACTCTTCTTTCCCGTTTTTCACCATACGAAAATGAAGAAATCTAATGCTTATAATCCTACTTTTCATGAAATATAATGCACAATACAAGCTTAATCCGGAAGTTCTGGAGAAAAATGGGAAAGCGCAATGGGCAAACGTCAATGACGTTTGCTATAATTGATGGAGAAATTCGGGAAGAAAAACTACTGATGAAGCTTAAGTCTTGCCTTTTTTATAGTTTTCAGAGCTGTAGTTATGGTGAAAAACGGGAAATCTTTCCTGTTTTTCTACACAATTTTAAGCTATAGAAGTAAGAAAATGTTCATAAACTGACATGCTTCTTCGCTTCCACCACCATGAATAAAGAGAACTATGGAGAAATTCGGGAAGAATCACTTAATCTCCCAGTTTAAGCATTACTCAACTAAGAAAATTATGGAGATTTTCGGGAAGAGTTTCTTAAACTTATAAAGATATTCGGGAACAGTTATGGAGAAATACGGGAAGAAATCATCAATGGATCATCTGCTTTCATTTCCCGAAAATCTCCATATTATTTCCCGAATTTCTAACATCTTTTACCGATTTTCTCCCTAAATTAGCTTCCCAATTTTCTCCATAACTTTAACCGGATTTCACCTCTTCCATTCCCGAATTACTCCACACCTTTTACCGTTTCTCTCCATGCCTCTTCCCATTTTTCTCCACATTAACCTCTCTGGAATCCGTTAAATATGGCATTTTTACAGTTCCTAATAAAGAAAGAAATTCAATTGTTGTTTAAAAACAAAAACAAGAATGAAGAACAACAACAGTGTGTTGTTGTATCTGTCTAAATGATTTTTTCATTATATTTATATGATGTCAACTATCATAAACGTTCTCTCATTGTTTCTGTGATAGTTTTGTGATAGATAGAATGATAATATTGTCTCATAAAAATAAATCTTAAGGACGGGACAAAATATGAAAAATATGGTAGTTGATACAATGATAATAATTGGTGTTAGTTCAATGTTAATAGCCGGTGTGACAAATATATGTTCTAATCATATGAAAAAAAATTTATATTTAGGGATGCTTCAGAACTGTACAAGAATTATAAATGAGTATAAAGATAAGACAGTCGGTAGTGAAATAGAAAACTATTTGGAAGACGAAATAGTATCTGTTGTTGATAGTAATTTAGTTGCTTCAAAATAAAAAGATAGTCATAGTTTGCAGTCACGCAATTATAAAATTATTAAAGTTTCAGAAATGATATCAGGGATTTTTATTCGCTTCACGCAGCTGTGCATACACGTTCACTAAGTATACCGAGTTCGCCATGTATTCGTAGCATCCCACAATCCTGATATCATAGGATATAAAAACTAAGAAAAATATTATTATATAAAATACTGCAAAATATATTAGTTAAGGGTTAATAGTATAATTTTTTGTTTGTAAAAAACATACAGCTTCCTTTTAATAATTACAAAAATCATATATTTAATAAATATACTGATGAAGATAGTTTATTTACTATAATGTAAAGTATAGATATCACTTAATTTCCACCTCATACTCTCTTATGGTCAGCATCAAAAGTACAAGCGATCGACTGATTTATAACTAAATTATTTCCCATAAAGATATTCACAAAATCCATATAATCTGTTATATTAATCTCATCGGTATTGAAATACCGAGTATGTTAAATTTATCACAATGTCGGTATTGCAATATCGGTCATTATTGGAGGAAAAATGGCTTATAAAATTGTTGTAGCAAATCAAAAAGGTGGTGTTGCGAAAACAACCACTGCAGTAAATATTGCAGATGCACTCATGTACATGAATAACAGGGTTTTATTAATTGATCTTGATCCGCAATCAAACAGCACATCGGTATTTACTGCAGGAGAAGTAATTAATGAAAACAATGTTGTAGATGTAGTTCTTGAAAGAAATTCCATTGAAGAATGCATTTTACATACTGAGTTTGGAGACATAGTTCCAAGCAACAGAGAATTATCTGACTGGGACAGCAAATTGATACAGGCTCCAGGAGGAACTAAAAGGATAAAAAAAGCTGTCAAGATGATTGAGGACAATTATGATTACATAATAATGGATACGCCACCAAATGTTGGTGCATTTATGAGAAATGCCCTTTTTGCAGCAGATGGAATCATTACTCCTCTTCAGGCGAAAAGATTCGCTTTGGACGGACTCTCAGATTTTCTTGATACAGTTTCAGCTCTCAAAGAAGACGGAAATGAGAATCTTGATATACTTGGTGTTCTTCTGACGATGTATGACCAACGCAATAAACAGGACAGGGAAGTTAAAGAAGCACTTCCGGCAATTGGTGAGAATCTAAACATTCGAATATTTGATACAAAAATTCGCGTATGCCAGGATATAGAAAATGCAATTGCAAATTCTAAAAGCCTATTCCGCACAAAACCGAATTCAAATGGTGCAAATGATTATGCTGATTTAATTCTTGAAGTATTAAAAATAATTGAATGAGAGGAAATTTATGAGCGCATTAGACAAGTTACAAGCGAAAACCAAAAAGCAGGCTACGCCCATTAAGAAAGTTGTAGATAATAATAAAGCAATAGAAAATAAGAAAACTGTAGCACCTGGACAAAAGGACAGTTCTCTTTCAAAAGATATACGTGATATAGAAATATCCCTGATAGATACGGATGAACTTAATGAGGATCTGTATGGATATGAGGACCTTAATAAAATAGAACAGAGTTTTGAAGTTGTTGGAAATAAATCAATAATATATGTTTATAAAAGAGCAAATGGTCGTTTTTTATGTTATGCAGGTAATCAGAGACTGATTGTATCGAAAAAAAGAGGGGATAAAACAATAACCTGTATTGTAGAGGGTGATGAACCATCTGAAGAAGAACGTATTGAACATCTGATATTTATGAATTCACAGAGAACCCCCAGACCTTACTATACAGCAAGACAGTTATCCGAGTATGAGCGTCTGATCAGGAGAAAAGGGGAAAGAAACATAGTAGAGGCAATTCAGGAAAAATTTGGCTATAAGGAATCTGCCCAAAGAAAGTACAAACAAATCTTAAAACTGAGTCCTGAGCTGCAGAATCTTTTTAAAAGAGATGATGTTCCTTTTGTTGAACTTATCAGTCTCTGCAATAAGATACCAGAGGAAAAATGTGAGGAATTTGCGTCCGCTTTTAGATTAAGATTTGCAGAAGAAGAGCCAAAAATTGATCAGATAAAAGAATTGTATAACAGTCTGTTTGCAGCAGAAGGGAAAGAAAAAGATAAAATTCTGAAAACCAACAAAATGTATAAGGAGCTTTTGTCTCTGCCATACTATACAGAGGAGATAAAAATTCCACCTAAAAAGAAAGACCTTATATATAAGCAGGCAAAATCAATGAGAGATTATCTTGACAGGATTATTGAGGCATGTAATTGAAAATGGAGGATGGTACATATGAAGAATCACAAGTTTTGGGCATGGGCAACTGTAATCTGTTTTTTATTAACGATGTGGACCGGATACAAGAGAAAATAAAACGGAGGTTAGGATGAGAAAGAGATGTCTCGCTTTTATTCTGGTAACGTTGCTCCTCACGATGGGAATAGCAGGCTGCGGAAGTTCATCAGAGGACGAAAAAAATTCTGCAAATGACGGAAACACAACTGTAACTGCTGATGAGGACAAAACCTTGCGGCTTGCAATCGGTTCAGATATTGTCAGCATGGATGCGCATAGAACGACCAATGACTACCTTGTACCAATGAATGTTTTCGACACGCTTTTTTCTATAATAAAGGACGAAAACGGAAATACAGAAATCGTAAACAGTCTTGTCGACAGCTATGAGATATCAGAAGATGGACTAAAATATGATTTTCGACTAAAAGACGGTATTGTTTTTTCGGACGGGACTCCTCTCAAGGCATCTGATGTGAAGTTTACATTTGAGAGGATTTTGACTTTACCGGAAAGTGCGCAGACAGACTTTGTAATTGCTATCGACGGGGCACGGGAACTGCTTGACGGAAAAGCAGAGGAATTAACTGGTGTAACTGTTGCTGATGACCTCAATTTTACTATAACCCTTGCCGAACCCTTTGCCGGGTTTCTTTCCCAGCTGGCAGCACCGTCAACAGTTATTTATTCGGAAAAGCTGGTAACGGAAGCGGGAGATGATTTTGGAAATGTTCCCGAAAAGACCATAGGTACAGGTCCCTATATCGTTAAGGAATGGAATAGGGGGAGCGGACTTGTATTTGAGGTTAATCCGCTTTACTGGGAACAGGAACCCTCCGCAAAAAGGGTAGAAGTATCAGTTATGGAATCACAGGCGATGAACATGGCGTTCCAGAAGGGCGATATTGATATCATAGATTGTCTGAGACTGGACTCGGCGGTAGTTGACAGCACCTATAAGACAGAAGCCTATAAGGACAGGCTGGTCTCTGTAGACCGTGTGGGACTTAACTATTTTACCCTCAATGAAAAAATAGAGCCCTTAAATAACGTAAAGGTAAGGCATGCCATACAGCTGGCTATTGACAGGGAGTCAATACTAAATTCCATTTATGGCGGTGACGGCAAGTTAGAAGATGGTATATATCCGTCCGGTTGTATTGGCTATAGCGATGAGAATCAGGGATGGCTTAAATATGACCCGGAGGCAGCAAAAGACCTGCTTAAAAAGGCGGGCTATGCAGATGGC
The DNA here is from genome assembly GCA_905236275.1 of uncultured Lachnospiraceae bacterium. GTDB lineage: Bacteria > Bacillota > Clostridia > Lachnospirales > Lachnospiraceae > NK4A144. Next base: position 16,259 of record CAJOPI010000252.1, read on the forward strand.
TTTGATATGGAAATTGCAGTTGATTCATCCGCAAACGGAGCAGTCAACAGTACAGTAGAAATAATAGCGCAGAACCTTTCTGACATAGCTATCAAAGCAGATATAAAAACGATGGATCATGCAAGCTGGCTTGACTTAAGAAACAGCGGAGATATGCCGTCATTTATGGCACTTTGGTTACTGGATATCAATGACCCTGATAATATAGTATACACTTTCTTTGGAAGCAGGGAAAATACAGTTATCCGTTCGAATAACTATCCGGACAGTGAAGTTATATCAAGAGTGGCGGCTGCAAGGGCTATAGTCGATGAAGAAGAGCGCATGGAAGAATATGCCGCTTTAGAGAAGAAGCTTGTCGAGGAAGATGCGGTATGGGTTCCAATGTTTTCACTGAAGCATCTCTATGTAAAAGGTGAGCGGGTTGAAAGCTTCACGCCCCATTGGGCAGGCTGGAGTGATGTATATTTTACGGGGGTTACATTAAAATAATATGGCATGGTTTGCGAAAAGGCTCTTAGGGATATTGCTGGTTCTCTTAGAGATTATGTTCCTGATTTTCATTATGCTCAGGGTTATTCCGGGAGATCCGGCTTCGGTGCTTTTAAATGAACATGTAAGTCCTGCGGCCATCGAAAAACTGACAGTCAGTATGGGACTTGATAAAAGCCTGTCGGAGCAATTTATAGACTATCTGAAGGATGCATTGAGGGGAGATTTCGGACTAAGCTATTATCTGCACAAAAATGTGGGAGAGCTCATTTACGAGGCATTTCCTTATACGGCGAGACTTGCCTGTATGGCGGCAGTCTTTGCATGGAGCTTTGGGATAGTTTCGGGAATTGTTTCCGTTATGTATCATGATCGAATCCTTGATTACCTTTTTAGGGGCTTGTCACTTTTGGGAATATCTGTTCCTATCTTCATGGTTGCAATGTTTTTGCAGTATTTAATCTACTACAGGCTCGGTATGCTTCCGCTTAACTTTAACGGTTCTTTTGTATCGCTGTTGCTTCCTGCCGTTGCACTTGGCTGGGACAGCGCGGGCAGCGTTGCGAGAATAACGAGATCACAGCTTATGGAACAGATGGGTGAGCCCTACATTGATACTGCAAAAGCAAAGGGGCTTTATTTTTCAAGAGCCGTATTGAGACATGCACTCAGAAATGCGATTTTACCGGTCATAACGGTGATGGCTCTGCAGCTTTCAGGAATGCTTTCGGGAGCAGTTATCACAGAAAGTATTTTTGGTGTCCCGGGTATTGGTCGACTCGCACTGACAGCAATACAGACACGTGATATGCCACTCCTTCAGGGAACGGTACTTTTCAGTGCGTTTCTTATAGCAGTCGGAAATCTGCTGGCTGACCTTATAAACAGCATACTTGATCCGAGGCGAGGACTAAAATGAATAATATAAAATCCTTAATCAAAAACAGGTCAGTGTTTATACCGGCAGCTATTATAATTTTTATAGTTTTATTAGCTATAATTGCCCCGTTTGTGACAGGTTATGACGAAACAGGTCAGAACCTTTTGAGCCGTCTGATGCCGCCTGGAAACGGTCATATTTTCGGAACAGACGAACTTGGAAGGGATGTCTTTACAAGAATGCTTTATGGGACGAGAGTATCCCTGTCCATTGCCCTGATACCTACATTGGCAGCATTGGCAGCAGGTACACTGCTGGGCATAATAGCTGCATATTTTGGCGGCTGGCAAGATTTTCTTATCATGCGTATGGCAGACATAATGCTGTCGATACCGGGGATGCTTTTAGCAATGGTTGTACTATATACATTCGGAGGGTCTTTATTATCGGTTTATATCGCGATAGTCCTTATCGAATGGGGCAGCATTGCAAGAGTCGTTAACGAGACGAGTTCTGTAATACTGGAAAATGATTATGTACTTGCAGCAAAATCAATGGGTGTCAGGGGTGTAATGATCGTTTTGAGGCATATCCTTCCAAATCTCGTGCCAACACTAATCGTGCTGTTTACTATAAATATTCCGTCTTCTATCCTTTCCGAAAGTGCTCTTAGTTTTTTAGGAATTGGAATACAGCCTCCAAAAGTTTCATTAGGACTTATGGCAGGTGCTTCAAAAGAGTTTTTGTTCCAGATGCCATGGCTGTCTCTTGCTCCGGCAGGAATGATCATGCTCTTATCGCTCTCCTTCAATTTCTTAGGTGATGCATTAAGAGAGCTGCTCGATCCGAAAAGGAGGGAAGTATGAGTAGAGATATACTTCTGGAAATAAAAAACTTAACAGTGTCGGTTAAAAAGGACGGGAAAGACTTCCCCATTGTTAAGGGCGTGGATATTGAGGTTCCGAGAGGGAAGATTGTAGGTATCGTTGGTGAGTCAGGCTGTGGAAAGAGTATGACAGCAAAGTCGATAAACGGGATACTGCCGAGAGCTGCGAGGATAACAGGCGGCTCAATTATCTGGCATGATAAAAACGGTGAAGAGAGAGACCTTAGCAGTCTTTCGGAGAAGAAGCTCAGAACCATATGCGGCTCTGAAATCAGCATGGTATTTCAGGAACCAATGACCTCGCTCAATCCTATGATGCGGATAGGTAAGCAGGTAGAGGAGGTTCTTTTGATACATGGGCTTGCCAAAAGCAAAGCTGAAGCAAAGGAAAAGGTCATTAAAATGCTTGATGAGGTTGGAATAGCAGAACCGGAGCTCCGCTACAATTCCTTTCCTCACGAGCTGTCGGGCGGAATGAGACAGCGGGTTATAATCGCTATGGCGGTTATCGCAGAACCGAAGCTCTTAATAGCTGACGAGCCTACCACTGCACTTGATGTAACAATTGAGGCGCAGATATTAAAGCTTATCCGAAAAATGTGCGAAATCCATTCAATGAGCGTTATCATAATTACCCACAATATGGGTGTGGTGTCGAAGATATGTGATGATGCTTACGTGATGTATATGGGAAGGATTATGGAGCACAGCACGACTGAGAGGCTTTTCAGACGACCGGTGCACCCTTATACGAGGGGGCTTTTGTCCTCTATCCCGAGGATAGGAGAGGATAAAGAATATTTAGAAACGATACCCGGGAATATACCGGAGATAGATAAGGAAATCAGGGGGTGTGAATTTTGCCTGAGATGCAGTGATGATATTCAGTCATGCTTTTTTGAAAAGCCGGAGGAGAAGGAGATAGAAGAGGGGCATTTTGTAAGATGCCATTCGGTTGAAGTGCTTCGTGGAGGCAGTAAGGTCTTATGAAGGATAAATTAATAATTGCTGATGGCATGAATAAGAGCTACCGAATAGGAAGGGGAAAGCTCCATCATGCTGTAAGGGATGTGAGTTTCGAAATCTACAGGGGTGAAACTCTGGCATTGGTGGGTGAGTCCGGCTGCGGAAAAAGTACTCTTGCGAAACTGATTATGAGACTTATAGAGGCAGACAGTGGGGAGATTTATTTTGACGGCAATAAAATATCCGCCCTGTCGGAAAAAGACTTCAGACCCTATCGCAGACGAATGCAGATGGTTTTTCAGGACCCGGCATCTTCACTTAATCCGCGAATGAAGATAAAGGACATTATAGCGGAACCTGTAAGGACATGGCATCTTTATGAAAGTAAGGGGGAAGTAGAAGAGAGGGTAAAAGAGCTCCTTGATATGGTCGAACTAAAGGAAAGTGCGTTGGAACGTTTTCCTAATCAGTTTTCCGGCGGACAGAAGCAGCGTATTGCAATCGCACGTGCAATTGCTCTGTCGCCGGAGCTTCTGGTATGTGATGAGTCGGTTTCGGCACTTGACGTTTCCGTACAGGCACAGATTTTAAATCTCTTAAAAAGGCTGAAAAAAGAACTGGGGCTTTCCTGTCTTTTTATCAGCCATGATCTGTCTGTGGTAAATTTCATCGCAGACAGGGTCTGCGTGATGAGAGATGGAGGAATATGCGAAGAAGGGAATACGGCTGATATTTATGCCGCTCCAAAGCATGAATATACAAAATACCTGCTTTCCTCTATTCCCCAAATACCTCAATACTGATATTTCTTTTTCTTTACCTTGAAGAAGAAAAATGTCATGATAACTGCCAGTATTTCAGAACCAACGATAGAATACCAAACGCCGTAATATGCCGCCTCATAGCTTGAGCCAAAGAGATGGAAGAAAATCACAGGCACTATGATAATTGTTGCAAGGTTGAACACGAGGGTTCGAACAAGGGAAATAAAGCCTGAAGAAAAACCATCATTGAGCGCAGTAAAAAAGCCGGAACCATAGGTTGGTATGCCCTTGAACAGGAAGGACAGGGTAAATATCGATAGACCGTCCACAGTAATCTGAAGAAGTGTTTCATCTCCATGAGCAAAGATAGATGCCAGAGGAGTTGCCAGCAGTTCAATAAGAATAGTAGCGATAATACTGAATCCAATCACAATGCTCAGGCTCTTTTTATGCAGATTTTTTAGGGCAACGGTATTTTTCGCACCATAGTTAAATGCGATAAGAGGTGCGACTCCGACAGTATATCCGCCTGCAAGGGCGCAGAAGATAGTGTTTACGTAACCGACAGTACCGAAGGCAGCAACACCCATATCACCAATCATATACAGGAATAGGGAATTGTAAACAATGTTGATAAAAGATGCTGACACGTTGGTAAAGAATTCTGAAATACCGTTTCCACAGGTTTGTGTAATATAACTCAGCCTGAATACGGGTTTTCTGAGTCTTAGACTGCTGTTATTTTTTGAGAAGAAATAAAGCAGAGGAATCAGACCACCGACAACAAGGCCACATGCGGTTGCGGTCGCAGCTCCCTCAACGGCTTTGATCGGGTCTCCGTTGGCAAAAACGCCAACAAGGAGAAAGTCTCCGCCAATATTGACGATACCGGCAAGCAGTGTATCAACCATTCCCATCTTTGGTATGCCTGCACATACAAAGAAACTCTGGAAAAAGAACTGGAGCATGAAAAGAGTTATCGCAGGAATTACAATATGAGCGTAGGCCATGCAGAATGGAATCATTTCCTCAGTCGTTCCCAAAGCACGCAGTAAGGGTTCCACAATAAACCACAAAACGACTGAAAGGGTAACGCCTATTCCTATCAACGTATAAGACACCAGTGAGAATATCCTGTTTGCTCCTTCAGGATCGCCTTCGCCCATGACCTTGGAAACCAGCGCGGTTCCTCCCGTACCAAACATGAAACCGATCGAAGCGACTACAAGAAAAATAGGTCCCACCTGGTTGATAGCAGCAAATGCGGTTGTTCCTCCGAAATTGGAAACAAACACGCCGTCAACAATCGAATAGACGGAAGAGATAAGCAATGCAATAATAGTGGGAATGGTATACAGGATCAGTTTTCCTATAGACAGGTCTTGCGCGGTTGAATTGTTTTCACTCATTTTAGCCAGCTCCTCGTTGTTTCTTGACATTAATCGGTAAAAATTGCAATTATGCAACAATTATAACATATGGCTGTTGAAAATCCAAGTATATGGTAAAAATTACCAAGATAAACGCATAAAAACGCATCAAAAATATTAAATATTTCTATTAACTGGAAGGGTAGACATCGGAGTCTTTATATACTCCGATGTCTACCTGCCTGAGAAGTCCTTAAAAACCCTGCTCGTATCGCCTTCAATTATTTTTCTTTATAATTCAGTACTTCGTCGAAGATATCACTGTCAGCCTTTATCCTGCTTTCATTTCCTGCCGTTACTAATGCAGAATTAGCATAAATCTTCCTTAGTTCAGCGACTGCCTTCTCTTTTAGCCCGACTGACGTATTCTTTATATCATTTACCATTTCGACATAATTATTTTCGTCAATCCCATAGATATTCCTGTTTATCGCCGACATACTTTCACTCCATAAGCCATATATCGACGTGGCGTTACCATAAGCCTTCAGTGCATATCCCTGAAATTCATCTTCTGCAAACTCAGCAGTTTCCAGATAGTCCGTAATTGATGAGAGCGCATTTGCGGAGTCCTTTACGTTCGGGTCTGAATAAGAATAGTTTAATATAAATGCATTTCTTGCGCTCATCCGGCTTCCGGCACTGTATGCTCCCATCTGGAATCTTAATTTTGGAATAGTATACTTATCACTTGCGGCATAGATGAAAGGAATGTACGATCCCTTGAATCTATCGTTTTTGTAGGTGCTTCCCATAAGATAACTGTAATTTTGTGAAGCCTCAACGATGAAAGCAGTTTTTAATGCCGTTACCGGAAGCTCGTAGCTTTCATAGCTCGCCTCTTTTTCGGATAAAGTATCAAGCTTTTTTCCTGCGGCTGACATTATGCTGTCGGTATCCTTTTTATAAGCTGCCAGCCCGAAAATAAGATCAGACTTTGTGAATGCTTTCTTTCTTGCATTATCGAAATCATCTATATATTTGTCAAAAGCCGAATCAGTTTTTTCGATATCTGAAGCAATTTGAGAAATATAATGGTAATAATCCTGACCACTGCAATCATGCAAAAGTTTGTAAGTATCTGACATAATAGAACCGCTTGCGGCATAAGCATAATTACGTGCAAGTTCATTAGGGTCAGTCCTGCTCAGGTCAAAGCTTTCAGCATCTCTTGAAATCACATAAGCCATATCTTCCATATCCGAGAGGTCGGTTTCAGTAAGTATATGGATAATAAGCTCAAGACTCTTCTCAAAATCAGCCGACAGACCTTTCCAGCTTACCAAAAGCTTTGGCTCATGGTCATCACCGGCATCTTCACCGGGATAAACCATACTTGTTTCGAAGTCATAAAGATATTTGCTTTCAAGTATATCAAGTTCTTCCGTACTGTATTTTGTGGTTCTGGTTTCAAGAAGCAGATTGAGATAAGTATTAAGTGCCATAATCTCATCTTTTGACATTCCTGAAAGGTCAAAGGAAATTTCATAAGCAGCCGCTTTTTCTGCGTCAACATTTCCCTTATAAAATCTTATTCCGTTTATTTCCTCAACGGTAACATCAGGCGTTGAGAACTTCGGAAGCTCTGAAAGCTCTATAAGAAAATCGTTATTAGGCATTTCAGTCTCGTTCCATTCATTAAACTCCTTCGTTTCCCGGACCAGAGCCTTTATCTCCTCATCAGTCATTTTCTCTTTCATATCAGACAGATATTTTGCCAGTTTTTCATCGTGTTCTTCTGCCAATCCCGGTTTAGGAATGTTCGCAATCAGGGCACTGCGTCCGGGTGTCTTCATATTGTTCGCGAGTTCCTTGATCACTGTCTGGTCTTTGTCTGCCGAAAGCTCTTTCAAAGTATCTTCAAAAACAGAATAATAATCCAGTCTGCCTCTTGCTGACCAGAATACTCCCATTGTCTGGGATAAATTTATACCTGTATTCGTATTGTTCCTCATAAAGAGTGTATCTAACTCATCTTCTTTTAGAACACTCTCCAGTAGTTCCTGCGAAAAGCCATTCTCTGCAATTTCATTTATGGTATAGTCCGCAAGATCCTTCAAGGACTGCATCTGATCCTCATTTGCATAATCCATTTTAAAAAGCAGGAAGGGTTTTGCATATTCCATGCTCATTGTTACCGATACCGGATTCTTAATCTTCTCTTCCAGCAGTCTTTTATTCATACAGGAAGATGACCTGTTTAAAACGGCTGCAATGATGCTCCATTTTACCATGCTTTCAAAGTCGTCCTTCTGCATATCGATTGCATAATATATCTGACCGTTGTTCTCAACCGCATCACCCTCATAAGCCGGAGAATATTTTACTTCTTTTACATATCCATCTTCTGTGATAAGGTCCTGATATTCAAGCAGGTCAGTTTTGCCTGTATCATATTTTGAAAGATACTCTTTATCTAAAAAATCAAGGAATTTCTCAATGTCTAAATTTCCATATAATGTAATAAGGCTGTTGTCAAAATGATAGCATCTGTTGTAGGTTTCGATTGTATGTTCATACGTAAGATCTTCATAGTTATGCTCTGCTCTTCCGGTAGTATTTGAAGCGTACTCTCCCGGGTAGAGGGAGTCCAAAAGATTGTTCATGCCGTCATCATCGGCATCTGTCAGATATCCCATATCTTCGGCATATACCGTTCCATTGATATTTATATCTGAATTTTCATCTTCAAGTTCATATCTTAATGCTTCTCTCTTAAAATAGTTTTCATTTTTGAGAATGTCCGGTTTTACCATACAGCTCATATATACGTCCATCAGTTTCAGCAGTTGTTTCTGACTGTATGATGAAACGGGATACATTGTTGCTGTCGGATAAGTAAAAGCATTTACGAAAGTTGAATAGGATTTATTATTTATGTCGAAAAACAGGTCGTATGCCGGATATTTTTCGGATGAAGCAATTATGGCATGTTCAAAGACATGATTAGTATCCGTTTCATCAACAACGGGAGTCTTGTAGGCAATGCAGAAAGAACATTCATGATCAGTATTCTTTATATATACCAGTTCCGCACCGCTTTTTTCATGCTTATAAAAGCATATATCCGAATTTAGGAGCTTGTTGTTTTCTACTTTTTCAAGCTTAAACCCGCTGTAGCTGCTGCCGGCATTAAGAGCAGAGTTCCTGCTTTCACCCGTATCAGGAGCAGAGGCTTCGCTTTCACCGGCATCAGGAGCAGAAGCTTCA
>CAJOPI010000253.1 GCA_905236275.1 uncultured Lachnospiraceae bacterium
AGCGACTCCCCAGGGCTATCTCGGAGGCATCTTAAATGAAAAGCTTCTGGCAAAGGCAAAATTTATAGATCTTTCGGCAGATTACAGAATAAAGGATGTTCAGGTTTATGAAGAATGGTATGGCATAAAGCATGCCTCGCCGGAGCTTATAGAAAAGGCGGTTTACGGACTCTGCGAGATAAACAGGGATAAGATAAGGAGTACAAGGCTTCTTGCAAATCCCGGCTGCTTTACCACCTGCTCGATACTTACGGCTTATCCGCTCGTTAAGGAAAAGCTGATAGACCCGAATACACTTATAATAAATGCTCTTTCCGGAGTTTCGGGAGCGGGCAGGGGAGCAAAGGTTCCGAACCTTTTCTGCGAGGTAAATGAGAGCGTCAAGGCTTACGGGGTGACTACACACCGGCACACTCCGGAAATCGAGGAACAGCTTTCCTATGCTTTCGGAAGTCAGATAACTGTTAATTTCACACCGCACCTTGTTCCCATGAACAGGGGAATACTCGTAACCGAAACCGCAAGACTCAAGAAAGGAACCACCGAATCTGAGATAAAGGCGGCTTATGTAAAGCATTACGGAACGGAAAGATTTATAAGGCTCATGAAAGACGGGGAGCCGACAGAGACAAGATTCGTGGAGGGAAGTAACTTTACGGATATAAGCTGGAAGATTGACAGGAGAACCGACAGGGTAGTCATGATGGGTGCCCTTGACAACCTTGTAAAAGGTGCTGCGGGACAGGCGGTACAGAATATGAACATAATGTTTGGCTTCGATGAAACAACGGGTCTCAACATAATCCCGATGGTGCCTTAAATGAGACTGATGAGAAAAGCAGACAGCCTGAAGCGAAGAAAGAGACATAGAAAAGAGGCAGAAGTAAAAATGGGCTACAGTGTACGCACAATGACAATAGATGATTACGAGGGGGTATATGCTCTCTGGAAGACTATCAGGGGTTTTTCGATGCGCTCCATCGATGACAGTCTCGAAGGCGTGAGGCGATTCCTTTCGAGAAATCCCGCCACCTCCATAGTTGCGGAAGCGGACGGCAGGATAGTGGGTGCGATACTCTGCGGACACGACGGAAGAAGGGCCACTTTTTACCATGTTTGCGTAGCTGAGGAATACAGGAAAAAAGGCATCGGAAAGGCAATGGTGGTTCTCGCGATGCAGGCTCTTAAAAAGGAGAGGATAAATAAGGTCGCGCTAATCGCTTTCACGCAGAATGATGTTGGAAATGCATTCTGGAAGGGGATAGGCTGGAAACAGCGGCTTGACCTGAATTATTATGATTTTACCTTAAACAGTGAAAATATAGAAAAATTCAACGAGTGAGGCAGATTATGAAGATTATCGAAAACGGCGGAGTTACCGCAGCCAAGGGCTTCAGCGCAGCAGGAACGGCAGCGGGGATTAAATATCAGGGACGAATGGATATGGCAATGATCTATTCCGAAAAGCCCTTCCGGGTTGCGGGCACCTTCACGACTAATATTGTCAAGGCAGCTCCCGTAATATGGGACAGAGACATAGTTAAAGGAAAAGGGATTGCACAGGCGGTTGTGGTAAATTCCGGAATAGCCAATGCCTGTACGGGTGAACAGGGGCTTAAATACTGCCGCGAAACGGCGGAAGCAGCGGCGGAGCTTCTCAAAATAAAGCCGGAGGAGGTGCTTGTCGGCTCGACGGGAGTTATCGGAATGCAGCTTAAAATGGATAAGCTGAAGGAAGGAGTAAAGGCACTTTCGGGTAAACTGAAAAATGAGCTTATGGCAGGGAACGAGGCTGCAAGGGCCATAATGACGACGGATACCCATCCGAAGGAGGCAGCGGTCAGCATAGAAATCGGCGGAAAGACCGTAACGGTCGGTGGAATGTCGAAGGGCTCCGGCATGATTCATCCAAATATGTGCACCATGCTCGCCTATGTCACCACCGACGCAAATATAGATGGAAAGCTTCTGCAGGAGCTTGTTTGCGAGAATGTAAAGGATACCTTCAACATGATATCCGTTGACGGTGATACTTCGACGAACGATACACTTCTTGTCATGGCGAACGGAATGGCTGGAAATAAGGAAATCACAGAGAAAAATGCCGACTACGAAAAATTCAGGGAAGCCTTGAATTATGTAAATACTTCCCTTGCAAAAATGATGGCGGCTGACGGTGAAGGCGCAACAGCACTCTTTGAGGTGCAGGTGGTAGCTGCCGATAGCGTTGAAAATGCGAAGATTTTAGCAAAATCAGTGATCACCTCCTCGCTTACAAAAGCGGCAATCTTCGGACATGATGCGAACTGGGGCAGGATACTTTGCGCACTGGGTTACTCGGGAGTTCAGTTTGATCCCGAAAAAATAGAACTCTGGTTTGAAAGTGCCGCAGGAAAGATGCTCATCTTCAAGGACGGAGTTCAGGCGGACTACAGCGAAGAGGAAGCTACGAAGATCCTCTCGGAGAAGGAGGTCCACGTCACCGCCGACATGAAAATGGGAACTGCCGAAGCCACCGCCTGGGGCTGTGATCTGACCTACGACTACGTAAAAATAAACGCAGACTATCGCTCGTAAAATATTTCACTAGTACGGACTTTCATAAATTCGTGTAGGTAATGTGCCCGTTTTTTGCGTCAGCGCAAGGCGGAGGAAGGAGGCGTAGCGGGCTACGCTGACTGACGACAACGAAGCGATGGCGGAAAAGGCGGGTGCAGGACC
>CAJOPI010000254.1 GCA_905236275.1 uncultured Lachnospiraceae bacterium
GAAAATACTATTACATATAGCTGTACGGTATATTCTAAATGATGACGAATATGCCCTGCAGCTATTTTATTTTTATTCTAAAAATTATGCCGGGTAAGAGAAAAAAAGCTTATTCCTATAATTCTAAATACGAAGGATTTCAGTTCTTCTTTTAACTCTGATTTCCAAAAACCTGGCAATAGCAGTGTCTGCTTACCATTATATTACCTCAAAGATACAATAAAGCTTTTGGGATACACGATTCCGGTATCTCCTGACATTTTGAACTCTGTTTTTTAATCAGAGTCTTACTTTAGGTGGGGTGAATAACACTCCACCATGGTATGTTCTACATCCATCTGGTATTGCCTTCGCATCATTTCATAGACATAGATCAGTACCGTCTTATTCCTTTGAGCAACAGGTTCACTCTGTCAATTCCCCCACCCCCACCTCGTGTGGGGGTTTTTATTTGTTTTAATATAATTCCCTATTTGACGCGGTATATATTTGTATGAATTATATAAATAATACGGCATATGTTGAAGTGAATAATTGGTATCTATTATAATAGCCTTGCATGCCAAGGGAGGTGATGTGCTTGAGCCTGGTTAGATATGTTAACAAGAAAACTGGGTGGGTCAGCATATATGAAAGTACCTCATATTACGACCCAATAAAAAAGGCATCCAGGCCAAAGCGTACTTATATTGGGTATGAAGACCCCGTTACAAAGGAATTCGTACCAAGCAGCGGCAAACCCGGGAGGAAAAAGAGTAACGATTCCTCAAAAAACACTTCTTTCGGTTCCAGCGTCACAGAGTATGGAAAACTCCTGAAAGAACTGGAAAAGAAACAGAAAGAAAACGAAAAACTCACTCTGCAAATTGCATCAATGAACGAGCAAATGAATACATTATGTCGGGCAGTTAATGAGTTTAAGAGTACATTAGATACTATTATATCTTCCGGGAAACACTGACAACAAATAGAAGCCCCATGACAAAACATCACAGAGCTCCTCCACACAGACTGAAGTATAGCAATTCTGCGATAATAATACAAGAATGAAGAAATGGTGAGAATGCATGAAGAAAAAACACGTATTTCCTGACTGGGTCAAAAAATTCCAGGAAGAACAGTTCCCTGAAGACCGATACACTATAGATTTTCATAGTAATCATTACTATGTATACGAAAAACACACCTTCGACGGAAAGAACCACGTCTATCTCGGTTCCCTTACCTGTGATGGTCTTAAGCGAAGAAAAAAAGCTGTGGAACAAACCATTCCGGATTTGCTGAATGCCCCTTGTGAGGAATCTGAAGATCTGTGCTATGAGTTCGGTTTCACAAAAGGGTTGATTGATTTATGTCCTCAGAAATGGCTGGATGAGAATGAGGATAGCCTTCTGATTCTCTACATGTATATCATCCAGCGTTCACCTAATTCTGTCCTGACACAACTATTCAAAGGCGGAAAAACCAGACAGTATCCAGGAATGACACTCAGACTTCTTCGTGAAATGTTGCCTGTCTCTATTGATGATATTTACAATCAGTTGAGCACTGTTTATCAAATCAATAACAACGGAAAACGTCATATCACAAAAATGACTCAGGAACAGCGTGATTTCTGTCGCAAATATAACATTCACTTGACAAAGGGGGAAGAAAAATGAGAGATGAGGAGCAATTCTATACCGAACAATCTCTTATGGATGTGCTGATAGATGCCTGTCAAAAAGCAGATGGGCGCAGAAGACAGGGAATGCGTTATAAGATGATTCTGGTTGTACTTGTTATTGTTATCGGTTTTTTGCTTGGAGCTAATTCGTATCGTGGGGTTGATGATCTATTTAACGGAACACCGGATGACCCTAACGATTACAAAGAAGATATCATTGAGCTTCTTGGGCATTACGTTGATGTGGAAAAACACGGTTTCCCAAAGTACTATGTGATTTCCAGAGTTATGAAAAAAGCCAAACCAACTGTACTGGTTGAAGCTGTAGCTCAGTTTTTTTATCAACTTATGCCGCCGCCGGATAATAACGGAGAAAAGCCACACATTGCAATTGACGGAAAAGCACTGAAAGGTGCTGAAAATAAGGCATTAACAGGCAAAAATATTTACCTGGTTAATGTTATTTATGCAGGTTTTCGCCTCTATTTATGGCAGACTAGAGTCGGTCCTAAAACCATGGAAGCAAAGACTATTGAGGAAGAAATTTCAGATATCCTTTTCGGTAACCCGGCTGTTGTTACTTTCGATGCATTAAGTACAAGGAAAACAATTCTCAATCAAATTGTCGGATGGAATAGCACTGCAGTTATGCCTGTCAAGAGTAACAACAGGAAACTGGAGGATTTTCTTATCAACGCCCTCATTAATTATACTTATGAACATCCGGAGTATATGGATCATGAAGTCACACTGCCTGGTGGTTATTCAGGAAATGAGACACCCGGTATAATACTGGAAAATGTAAGATGCAAGTATTTTGAGGAAGATAACCGGAAAGAAGAGGAAAACCCGGAAGAAAAGCCACTGTCAACACTGGTTCTGTTTGACGAGCAATACGATTATCTGCATGCTCAGATTGTCATCAATGGGGCAGAAAATCTCCCTAACCCGGCTATCAATACAACTGATGTTATTGTTCCGACTGATGATGTTGACCGCGAACCGGAGGTAAAAGAAGAAACTTTATCTACAGACATGGAGCCGATACAAAAAGGCCCTGATACTATCGTTGACGATGGCGCAAACACTCTGTTTCCTGAACCCATTGAAGCCGGTAGCGGCGCACACACGCAGACTGAAGATGGGGAATCTTCAATTAATGAAGACCCACCTGAAATCATTCCCGGCGCGAATTCTGTTCCCGTCGTCGATCATCCGACACCTGTTGTTTTCAGCTCACCTGTCAGGGGTATCGGTTCTGTCGATAATCCAGATGGCATTGATTGGAGTCGTGTACGAACTTCTACTCCTGGACTCATCAAACCTGAACTGGATTTATCTAATAACAAGCTTGCTTACGTTCTTGTGAATGGGAACTGGATTGTACTTGCGCGTAACAAAGAGAGGTTTGAGCGACGAGAATATACCTTTCTGGATGACAAGCAGGCAACCGAAGAGTTGAAGGATGATCCTGTCTTTGCTGGATGGGAAAATGTACATCAGGTGCTTCTGGTAACAAGATATCGCGCGAAATGCGAACGTGACAATAACACCAAAGAGGTGTATTGGAATCTTACGATAACCCGTACCCCGTATATTATTTCGGATTGGATGGATAAAGAAAAAGTGATAGAGATCATTCAGGGGCACTGGGATGTCGAAGAATTTCATGCCATTTTGGACAATCAGTTTGACGAAGATGCCAGCACCATTCGTGCAGGAAATGCGCCTGAAAATGTTTCGCTTCTGCGGAAAATCGCCTATAATATTGCAGTAATTAAGCAGAAGATGCTGAAAAAGTTTGAGGGGAAACCGTCAACTTTTATCCACATTAAAAGGGGATTTGGACGGAAAGGAAATATCGTAGAGAATATCCGCGGAATTTTAGACATATTCACATCACGTATTCGCAGCCCGTTCCATTGACCTTTCGCACGAGTTCATTTTCGTAATGTTGAAGTGTATGATCAATGCTTGTCATGATCATGCCCCTGAGGCTCGTACTCAACCTTGATTTTGTAATGAACCTCTTTCAGGTATGTTAGCAATTACTAACATATGCTCCCTAGGGGTTTTTTACGCTTTTTGGGGGATATATTCAGCAAGAACCTAATTCTGATGGCCATGTTCTTTCTTTTTTACAGCTTTTCCTGATCGAATCGTATGAATGCTCGCTATATGACAGGAATAAAAACTACATATTCTTAACACCAAACTGGTTTATGTCTCAACCTTGTCATTGTCTATAGTCACAATGTCCGACTGGTACTTATATCATAGTCAAAAGGACTTTGTTGTGTTACAGTCTCACGGTGATCAGCACGTCCAATTAGAATGCAACACCCCTGCGATGCGAAGGTCCAGCGAGTTTTGGATTGACTATTTTAGGGCAACGGCGTCAGTTTAAGGATTTGATACCCAAATCTCCATCAAAATTGAGACAAGTTAACACATATAATATGGTATAATCAAAGGGCCAGATGTCACGGCCTTCAATGTATCCTTTAGAAGCCTCCAGCAGCAGGCTGAATGTAGTTAAGGAAAATATCGACGCACCTCTTGACAAAGCCTGGTCAAATCTGGTAATGTAGTTAAGACGGAGGACAATCATACAGTGTTCGTTAGACTTATACCAGATAACAAAGGCAAAAGATCCGGGTTTTATTGTGCGCTTGTTGAATCTAAACGTAAGAACGGCCCATCCAGTCACGATGTTTTGTATAATTTCGGATACATGGACGCCTTACATGCTATCTATTTGAAAGCGGCATTCAGTTCTTCTGATCCAGAGGATGTAGTTAAGAGCGAACTAAAACGGCGAAATATAGATAGCACATCAAGTTAGCAAGTATCCCCTTGATCTTTCCTTCGAACTAAGCTGAAGGAGGCATCGATATGGATCCTGTCAGGATATTGCTTATCGCGCGGTTCTTCCTTATTATTGCCGAACTGTTAAAGTCGGAAGAAACAAAGGAATATTTTAGAAAAAAACCAGGTGATTTTACGAGACAATCAAAAATGCCCTTTGAACGTTTGATTTTTTACGTAATTTTTCGTTTTTGCACAACAACGAATAAGGAATTGGCCTTCTTTTATGCTGGAATATCTCATGGAGATGAACAAATAACGCGTCAATCAATGTTTGATCGTCTCAAGCTTCTCAAGGCAACGGGATGGGAGTACTTGATGCATCAATTTTCTGTAAAATTCTATGCATTTTGTTCGCTTACAA
>CAJOPI010000255.1 GCA_905236275.1 uncultured Lachnospiraceae bacterium
GCTTGAGCTACTGTTTACAGTAAGTCCAGAAGCTATAGGTACAATAACATTGCTCTTTTCCTCTATCAGAGTATCAGTTATTTCAGATGACTCGATTTCAGGTAAAAGAATGTAAGGCTGCGCGAAAGCGTAGTAATCTCTGCTTCCTTCTACAACTATTCCTTCATTTATTGAAACACCAAGGCTTTCGATAATTCCCTGTAGGTTGGAAAGATCAGTATCTTCCTGAGTAGGGCCGGACATTACAAGAATATGACCGTCGCTTTCAAGATATTCTTCAAGCATGGTTACTTCCTCAGAAGATAGATCGCTTGTAGGAGAATTTATGAGTATCATATCTGCATCTTCCGGGATTTCGTCCACATTTAAAAGAGAGAATTCTTCCGTTTCAATATTTGCTTTTTCTATACTGTCAGTAAATGTAGTGGAAAGCTCAGCCTCTCCATGACCTGTCAGAACATAAATCTTAGGAAGGTCTTCTGATACAACGTAGTCAATAGCTGTTGTTATTTCGCTTTCTCCGTCAAAACTTGCTGAAGCAGAGCCTGTCATATAGTAACTAGATGAATCTACTTCATATATATCGTTATAGCTGATAAATCTGGATTTGTCGCCACTTTCTACAACAAGAGAGTTATTGGAAACGTAATCCTCTGTGTATTGCTGAGCAAAGGTAGGATATACATCAGGATTCTTTTTAACTACAGTGATGTGGTCTGACATATCGTCATAAACATCGAGGAGTTTCTCGATAACAGAATCTTCCTGTCCTGACTGTACAATCCAGTAAATAGTTACGTCTTTTTCAAGATTATTTACAACGACCTTTGTGGATGATGTAAGTGAGTATAGCTGCGCTGCTGAAATATCAAACTGCGTAAGCGTCGATGGAAGGGCACTGAATAAGACATTTACGCCAATAAGGATCAGCAAAACAATAATAGTTATAAGAAAGTTGTAACTACCTATTTTGGCTGTCTTACTGGTAAAGGCCTGCTTGTTTTTATTTAGAATATTATTTATGTTGATCATCCGTTGTACCTCCTCTTTTCAAGAGCCTGAACACATAAGAACAGAAAGAATACAATAACACTTATGTAGTACACGATTCCTGTCAGATCAAAGACTCCGTTTACGAAAACAGAAAATCTTTCAAAGAGAGATATCTTTTTCATGATATTTGGAAGGAGGTTGTTTAAAAGATCTGAATTAATGAAGAAAACAATAAGCGAAGCAATTGTACAAACTGCAAATAATAGTATAGCCACAATATTGGATCTGGTCATATACCTGATAACGAGTGAAAGAACTGCTGAAATGACAATGAGAGAGATTAAAGCACCAACAGCAGTTGCTGAAACATAGTCAGACAGGCTGGCGCAGAAATAGTTAAAAAGCATGAAGGCAACGCAAATTCCAGCAGCTATACCCTGAGAGTCAGTAAGAGCTGAAATGTACATTCCCATACTGATAAGAGCCATACCCATGAAGATAAAGGCTATCATTGAACCGTAGGAAGTAGGAAGATAAACATCGCCAAACTGTGCGAATATGAGAGGATATGCACAGATGATGACAAGCGGAATAAGGAAAACCACAAAAAGAGACAGAAACTTTCCGACAACAATGTCAGTTGATGTAATAGGAAGAGAGTATAAAAGCTGATCTGTTTTTTGTTTCTTTTCCTCTGAGATAATCCTCATTGTGAGAATTGGCACAATAACGATAAATATTATTGAAATAAAATCCAGGACATACTCAAAATTGGCAACGGAAGCGTTGATGTTGTATAAAAGAGCTCCTATTCCGGTGAAAAGGAGAAGAAACGCCCCAAAAATATATCCGGTCATACTATGATAAAATAGCGAAAGTTCATGCCGTAATACTGCTATCAATTTCTTTTTCCTCCATAGTTATAATATTGTCTCCTTCAGAGTCTGAAGTGAGTTCCATAAAGATATCTTCAAGATTTGTCTTTACAGGATTGAGTTTATATAATGGAACATCCTTATTTGCAAAGGCTTTGAATATTTCTTTACTGATATCAGTTATGTCTTTTGTTTCCACATGAATCTTGAAAAGATTATGCTTATCGGAGCATTCAACATTTTCATAAGAGGTAATTCCCTCAAGGCCAGATAAGATTTCTTTTGTTTCATCAAGGGAAACGTCAGCTCCAATTTCAATAGCGCTGCCGGATGAAGTGATCTTTCCAAGGTTTTCCGGGGTATCAAAGGCTACTAGCTTACCTTTGTAAATGATAAGTACTTTGTCGCAGATAGCCTGAACCTCAGAAAGTATGTGGGAACTGAGGATAACTGTATGATTTTCACCCAAATTGTGGATAAGTTCCCTTATTTCCAGAATCTGCATGGGGTCAAGACCAACAGTTGGCTCGTCAAGAATAATAATCTGCGGATTTCCAAGAAGGGCCTGTGAAATACCAACCCTTTGACGATATCCTTTAGAAAGATATTTGATTGGTTTGTCCAATACATGTATAATGTTTGTTTTCTTAGCGACGCGCTCAATTTCAGCGGGGCGTTCCTTTTTGGAAACTCTTTTGGCTTCTGCTACGAAATCAAGATATTCCCTTGGGGTCTGATCCACATAAAGAGGGGGTATTTCAGGAAGGTAGCCAATAAGCTTCTTGGCTTCTTTACTGTTTTCGAATATATCGAAGTCCCCAATCTTTACCGTTCCTTCTGAAGCTGCAAGGCAACCGGTCAGAATATTTAAAGTAGTTGATTTACCGGCACCATTAGGACCAAGGAATCCATAGATGTGGCCATCTTCAATAGTAAAAGACAAATCGTCTACAGCCAGAGTAGAGCCATAGCTTTTAGTCAAATGCTCAACTGTGATCAACTTTTTTTCCTCCTTAGATTTATATAAAGCAAGTTAGAGTTAAGAATAGAACTTAAACCTTAATTGAACCTAAAAAAGGAAACTATGTAAAAAATTAAATGAAAAAGTGTATACTATAAGATGATTGAAGAAAAATAAAGGATAATTGGCGTTATTAGAGGAGGAACAAATGGCAGACAGACCAATTGGAAGAAAGAAAAATGTTGGAACAGGTGGATCTGGTGTACATAGAAGAGGAGAAGGTTTAGGAACTGGTCCGGTAGGAAGTTCAGATGGATATTCCTCATCAAATAGTACGCCCGGAGCCGGAACTCCACAGAGGTCAGGCGGCAGAAGTCCACTTTTTATGATCATTGTAATAGTGATCCTTTTGCTTGGA
>CAJOPI010000256.1 GCA_905236275.1 uncultured Lachnospiraceae bacterium
CTGCGAGCCGAACCTTTTGGGCATGATAAGCGATTTTGCTCTTCAGGTTGACTCCATTTCCACCTGTATCGTCTATACGGAACGCATGGAAAATATAAAGTTCTCCGTAAGAAGCTGCGATAAGGAAATTCACGCAAATGAGCTTGCGGTATTCGTTGCCGACGGCATGGGAAACGGCGGAGGACACTTCGACAAGGCGGGCGGAACCATAAGTAAGGAAGCTTATGAGCTTAAATATCCCGACCTCCACCTGCAGGCTTTCTTCTCAGAATGCTACCAGAAATACTTAAAGGCATTTGATGTTATTTATGCAGACAGTTACAAGGCTGATATTTCAAAGATGCAGAAGTACAATCTGAGACGTGTTCCGCAGGGATATGTCCTCTTAAACGCCCTCTATCCGGAAGGCACCGATATCAATATCCGTACCGAAGCCGGCGACCTCATGATGACCGTAGAGCCGGACAGCTGCCTGATTCTTGATACCAAGGGAGGAGTCGTGATTTCCGACACCGAAACCCTCGCCTCACGCTACGAACAGATAGATGCGCCCTTCATCCCGAACGCGCCCTATTCCCCGACAGTACGTGACGAAAGCGGAAGCCCGAAGATACTTGAGCATTTTGCAAAGACCTGCCTCTGCAATTCGGTAATAACGGTCTATGCTACCAGACTCGAAAAGAATCTGAAGCTCTTCCCTTCCAATGATTCGAATTACACCATAGGTCTGATAGGTGACTACATTGTCACCGGAAGCGAAAGACTTGATGATATCTCCATAGTTGACAGCGATTCTTTTGCAACATTTTATAAGCCGCTTGCTTAGAGCAAGCGGCTTTTTGTATTCATTATCTATTCATCGTCCTCATCATCATCTGTCTTTTCCAATGCCGAAAAAGTATAGGTTTCATCCTCGCTGTCATTCAGGGTTACGGTATAGTGCTTGGTCCTGTAACCGTCTGCCCGCAGCGTTATCACATGCGTACCCTTTGTTTTCGTGAAGCTGCAGGGGACAATTCCCTTGTAGGAACCGTCGAAATAAACCTCTGCATCATCAGGTCCGTCGATATAAAGCTTCATTTTCGAAGAGACAGTCTCAGTTTCCTCTTCCTCTGCGGAAGCAGAGCTTTTGCTTTCGCTTGTACTGTCACTCTCTTCTTTCTTGGTTGCGTCTTTCGATTTATCAACCTTGAAGCTGTCCGGCAGATAGTTAGAATCTGCTTTCGTGACTGTCTTTGCAGTCGAGTCCTTCGATACCGTAGACTCTTCAAGCCTTATACTTATATAAGCATTCGGGTCACCTACGCTTATCATCCTCTTAACTGCTGAATATCCGTAGGCTTCTACCAGAAGGGTATGAACACCGTATTCCATTTCGACAGGTCTTTTTTCGTCGATTATCTCTCCGTCAATACTGACTTCCGGACTTATACCTTCAGGCTCGATGGAAAAGATGACCTTTCCCGTCTTCAGAAGTTCTCCCTTTAGGTCGCTCACATTGAGAACCGTTTCCTGACCGCGTGTTATCGAGGCGCTCTTTTCGCCTCCGAAGCCATTGTAGGCTATCCTCACCTTATAGCTTCCCTCCGGAATTTCTATAAGCATATCGTCCGTTATGCCGGTTATGATATCCCCAACCTCTATCCATCCTCCTTTAAAGGATTCCTGACCGATTATTTTCAGGTAACCGGTTCCTCCACCCCGGACGATGGTATAGATGTCATGCCCGTATCCGGCAGCCGTTATGCTGTCGCCTTCCTTTATCTTCCTGAAGGACGACTTTACCCCGTCAGAGACAACCACTGTCGCATCACTTATCCTGTAGTTGTTTCCGCCATGGCTCAGAACCCCCCTGTTCAGGTCGATCTGATAGTCTTCCATATCCTCGATCCTGAATATGCCTGCCTTCATCTGCACAGAGTTTAAGATTTTCGAATGTGTCGAGATCACTATGTCCACGATATCGCCTATCTTAAACTGGCTCGGCACCTTGACTTCACCATAGCTGTCGGTAAATTCCGTCAGCCCGTTATAGGAAAAGCTGTAGGCCTCCCCCGTTTCAACAGAGGAAAAATGTACCTGCTTTTCCTCTTCATCAACAGAAAGCACAACGGCTGTTCCTTCCGCCTTCAGGTCTTCCGGTGCAACAGCCTTTTCCTCCGCTGCTGCTTCCGTTGATGCTGCTGACTTCTGCTTTCCCTCCGCTTTTGTGCATGCAGTCAGCATTAGTGCAAGCAAAAGCGTAAGAATTACCCCTGTAGTTCCTTTACTTTTCTTAAAAGTATCTCTTTTTCGTTGCATGACGGGTCCTCCAATACAAGCTCCAAGAGCCCCTTCAAAACCTCTCCAAGCTCTTTTCCGGGCTTCATTCCTGCTGCAATCAAATCTCCTCCGTTAACAGAGAGCATCTTCAAAGAAATACAGTCTCCCCTGTTGATTATATCATGATATATCTGCTCGATGCGATTTTCTATCTCAATTTTTTCCGTTCTTTTGTAGTCACTCTGCGCCGCAATATCCGCCCTGTGAAGCTTCAGCAGAAGTGGGTAGATATCTTCTCCCACCCTGTTTAACGACCTTCTGACCGATTTCTCGTCAGCTTCAGGTCTGCTGTCATGCCAACGCACAAGTCTCTTTATCTTGTCAATCGTGTTGTTGTCAGACTTAAGACGTCTCAGAACCTTTCCTGCAATTTCTTCGCCAAGAAGTTCATGTCCTGAAAAATGGTCAACACCCTTTTCATCGGTAGTTCTGGTCTCCGGCTTTCCCAGATCATGCATGAGAAGCGCAAATCTGAGAATCCTCAGATCGTCCTTATTTTCAAAATCCCTCGCATCAACTGCCTTCATCGATCTCGCTATATGCTCTCCAACATTATAGCAGTGATGGGGATTATTCTGAACAGTCTTCATACATAGGTCGAACTCCGGCAAAATTATGGAGGTTATGCCGTTTTCATAAAGTTTAAGGATGTAGTCGGGATTGTCTGACATCAGAAGCTTTGTAAGCTCTATATTGATCCGCTCGGCGGATATCCTCTCCAGCGTCGGTGCAAGCTTTGCTGCCGCCGCAAGTGTATCCTCCGCGATATCAAAATTCAGGACCGCGGCAAATCTGAAAGCCCTGAATATCCTCAGCGCATCTTCCTCAAACCTTGACTCCGCATATCCGACCGCACGAACTATCCCTTTCGCGAGATCCTCCATTCCTCCGAATTCATCGACTATGCCATCCCGCTCATTATAAGCCATGGCATTTATGGTAAAATCCCGTCTTGCCAGATCCTCTTTCAGATTCGGTGTAAATTCCACTTTTTTGGGATGTCTCGAATCCTCGTATTCGCCGTCTATCCTGTAGGTAGTTACCTCATAGCTTTTTTCCTTCAGCATAACCGTAACTGTGCCATGCTGTATACCGGTATCAACCGTCCTCCTGAAAATCTCCTTCACCTCATTCGGCTTCGCTGAAGTGGTGATGTCCCAGTCATCCGGCGTTCTTCCCAATAAAGTGTCACGAACGCAGCCCCCGACGGCATACGCCTCGAAGCCTGCGTTCTCAATGCTTTCTATTATGAACTTTACGTCTTTTGGCAGAAAAATTCTTTTTTTCATCTCTTATTTCAACAGTTCTACCGTCTGGCGGGCGATAGACATTTCCTCATCAGTGGGAATAACCATAAGCGCAACCTTGTCATCAGGCTTCGAAAGGAAGAACTCCTCACCCCTGAGCTTGTTCTTTTCACTGTCAAAGCTGGTTCCGAGGAAACCAAGATAAGACGAGATCTTCTCCCTCACTGTTCCGTTATTTTCTCCGGCACCGGCAGTAAATACGATGGCATCAACACCGCCCATTTCAACCGTATAGGCTCCGATATATTTGGCAACCCTCAGCGCATAGGCATCAAGTGCTGTCTCTGCCTTTTTGTTGCCATTTGCAGCAGCCTCGGCAAGATCCCTGAAGTCGGAAGAAAGATTATCCGAAAGTCCGAGAACACCCGACTTCTTATTTAAGATATTCATGACCTCTGCCGCAGAAATGTTTTCCTTCTGCATTATATAATTTATCGCTGCAGGGTCGATATCACCGGAACGTGTACCCATCACAAGACCCTCAAGAGGTGTAAGACCCATGGAGGTATCAACGCACTTTCCCTTCTTTACCGCACTTATCGAAGCACCGTTTCCAAGATGGCAGACAATTATATTCAGGCTCTCTATATCCCTGCCAAG
Source organism: uncultured Lachnospiraceae bacterium (assembly GCA_905236275.1). Lineage (GTDB taxonomy): Bacteria > Bacillota > Clostridia > Lachnospirales > Lachnospiraceae > NK4A144. The sequence goes on from CAJOPI010000256.1 coordinate 4,230, forward strand.
GATTTCTGCCGCCCTCTTTGATACGTACTCGTGGCTTGTACCATGAAATCCGTAGCGGCGAAGCTTATATTTCTCATAATATTTATAAGGCACTGCGTAAAGATACGACCTGGCTTCCATCGTCTGATGAAATGCAGTATCAAAAACGGCAACCTGCGGAACTCCTGCCATTGCCTTCTCGCAGGCGCGGATACCTATAACGTTTGCCGGATTGTGAAGAGGGGCAAGGTCGTTGCACTCTTCGATACCCTTTATAACATTCTCATCAATCCTTACGGCTTCCTTGAATCTCTCTCCGCCATGAACAACCCTGTGTCCTACCGCATCGATTTCCGCAAGCGAGCTGATAACTCCGTCGTCGCTGTTTGTGAGCCTCTTGATAACAAGCTCGACAGCCACGCTGTGGTCAGGCATATCAACCTCTGTTACCTTCTTATCTTCACCGGCTTTCTTATATTCCAGTTTTCCGCCGTCAATTCCTATTCTTTCGCAAAGTCCTTTTGCAATTGCTTCACCGCTCTCCATATCAATAAGCTGATATTTAAGTGATGAGCTTCCGCAGTTAATAACAAGTACCTTCATAAATTAAATAATCTCCTCTGAATCTTAGTACGCTTTACCCCAGTAAACAAGGTGCTTCGCGGGCTTTCCGCAGCAAATACACTTATCCGAAATGGCTTCCTGATCCTCGAAAGGCATACAGCGGCTCGTTGCGGTGGTATCAGCCTTTATCTGATTCTCGCACTCCTCGTCTCCGCACCACATAGCCTTCACGAAACCGGGCTTCTTATCTATGGTTTCCTTAAATTCATCATAATTTACTGCCGGGAAAATATTTTCCTCCAGGTGTTTCTTAGCCCTCTCATACATATCAGACTGGACGGTCTTCAGCATCTCGGCAACAAAATCATGAATCTTATCAAGTTCAACAGTATACTTTTCTCTCGTGTCTCTTCTTACAACTACACAATGACCTGCTTCCAGATCCTTAGGTCCTATCTCTATCCTGAGCGGGAAGCCTCTCATTTCCTGCTCCGCGAACTTAAATCCCGGGCTTCTGTCTGAATCATCAAGTGCCACGCGGAAGTCCGCAAGCTTTTTCTTAAGCGATGCAGCCGCATCCAGCACGCCTTCCTTCTTCTGCTGTATAGGTATGATGACAACCTGTGTAGGTGCAATCGCAGGTGGAAGAACAAGACCCGAATTGTCACCATGAACCATGATAAGGGCTCCGATAATTCTTGTCGAAAGTCCCCATGAGGTCTGGAAAGGTGTGTGCAGGCTGTTGTCACGTCCTGTAAACTGTATTCCGTAGGCTTCCGCAAAGCCGCTTCCAAAATTATGGCTGGTTCCGGACTGGAGTGCCTTACCATCGTGCATCATTGCCTCTATCGTATAGGTAGCAACAGCTCCGGCAAATTTCTCCTTATCGGTCTTCTTTCCCCTGATGGTTGGTATTGCAAGATATTCCCTGCAGAAATCGGCATAAACATTCAGCATCTGTACTGTACGTGCCTCTGCATCCTCTGCCGTCTCATGCATTGTATGTCCTTCCTGCCAGAGAAACTCCCTCGAGCGAAGGAATGGTCTTGTGGTCTTTTCCCAGCGGAATACGGAACACCACTGATTGTAAACCCTCGGAAGATCCCTGTAGGAATGTATATCATTTTTGTAAAAATCACAGAAAAGTGTTTCGGATGTAGGGCGGACGCACATACGCTCTTCAAGCTTCTCGCCGCCTCCCATGGTTACCCATGCAACCTC
>CAJOPI010000257.1 GCA_905236275.1 uncultured Lachnospiraceae bacterium
GCGACAAAAAGACGCGGCATAGAGGTTCACCGCTGGTCGCAAAACTACACCGATAAGATGGTCAGGAAATATATTGTGTGAAACTTTTGACCTTAACATCATATCATAGAACTTCAATCGGAGGATATCTATGAAAGACTACAAAAAATACATCAAAATACGCGGAGCAAGGGCACATAACCTGAAAAACATAAATATTGATATTCCGAGAAATGAACTTGTGGTACTCACCGGTCTTTCGGGATCGGGAAAATCATCACTTGCCTTTGATACGATATATGCGGAAGGGCAGAGACGCTATATGGAGTCCCTGTCTTCTTACGCGAGGCAGTTTTTAGGACAGATGGAAAAGCCGGATGTAGACTCGATAGAAGGTCTGCCGCCGGCTATTTCCATAGACCAGAAATCCACGAACAGAAATCCCCGCTCGACAGTAGGAACGGTTACCGAAATCTATGATTATTTTCGTCTCCTTTATGCGAGAGTCGGAACACCCCACTGCCCAAACTGCGGACGTGTGATAGAGAGGCAGAGCGTTGACCAGATGGTTGACAGAATCATGCTGCTGCCGGAAAAGACAAAAATACAGCTGCTTGCGCCGGTAGTCCGCGGGAAAAAAGGCCGTCATGAAAAGGTACTTGACCAAGCAAAAAAGAGCGGTTATGTCAGAGTTCGCGTGGATGGTTCACTCTATGAGCTTTCAGAAGAAATTGCTCTCGACAAAAATATCAAACATACAATAGAAATAATTGTTGACCGTCTTGTTGTGAAAGCAGGTATCGAGTCGAGACTTACGGACTCTATAGAAAACGTAATGAAGATTTCCAACGGTCTTATGACGGTCGATGTCATCGGAGGTGAGGAAATACATTTTTCTGACAGCTTCGCCTGCCCTGACTGTGGCATTAGTATAGAAGAAATAGAACCGAGAAGCTTCTCCTTCAATAATCCCTTTGGTGCCTGCCCTGACTGTGCCGGACTGGGCTACCACATGGAATTTGACGAGGATCTGATGATACCGGATAAAAGCCTTTCCTTCAATGAAGGCTGTGTACAGGCAATGGGCTGGGTGTCTTCCTCAAAAGATGGCAGCTACACTCATGCACTTCTTGAAGCTTTGGCAAAGGAATATAAATTTTCGCTGGATACTCCTTATGAAGAATTGAGCGATAAGGTACGTGAAATGTTCATTCATGGTACTGACGGGAAAATAGTCAAGGTTCATTATAAGGGACAGCGCTCGGAAGGCGTTTATGATGAGGCTTTTGAGGGACTTATCCGGAATATGGAGAGGAGATACCGCGAAGCCTTTTCGGAAGCACAGAAGGCCGAATATCAGAAATTTATGCTTGTAACTCCCTGCTCGACCTGTAAGGGGCAGAGACTAAAGGCTTCGTCCCTTGCTGTAACCGTTTCGGATAAAAATATTCATGACATAACCTCGATGTCGGCATCGAAGCTCTTCGAATTTATGGAAAATCTCGAACTCGATGAGCATAAGGCACTTATCGGTAAAAGGATTATAAAGGAAATAAAAGGCAGAGTGAGGTTTCTCGTGGAGGTCGGACTTGAATATCTGACACTTTCGAGGGCGACAGCCAGTCTTTCCGGTGGCGAGGCGCAGAGAATACGACTTGCAACCCAGATAGGTTCGGGACTTGTGGGTGTTGCATATATCTTGGACGAGCCCTCCATCGGACTTCACCAGAAAGATAACGATAAGCTCCTGTCAGCACTTAAGCGGCTTCGCGACTTGGGAAATACACTTGTTGTGGTTGAACATGACGAGGATACCATGAGGGAGGCTGATTTTCTCGTGGATATAGGTCCTAAGGCGGGAATACATGGCGGAGAAGTTGTTGCTGCCGGAACCGCTGAAGAAGTCATGGCATGCCCTGAGTCGATAACAGGAAAATATCTTTCGGGTGAACTGAAAATTGACGTGCCCGCAAAAAGGCGCGAACCTGCCGGCTGGATAAAAATCTGCGGAGCAAGGCAGAACAACTTAAAAAATATCGATGTCGAAATCCCTTTGGGTATAATGACCGTAGTTACCGGAGTTTCAGGTTCGGGAAAATCCTCCCTTATAAATGAGATACTTTATAAATCTCTTGCAAGAAAACTCAACAGGGCACTTACCAAAGCGGGAAAGCACGATAAGATAGAAGGTGTGTCACAGCTTGATAAGGTCATAGACATAGACCAGTCACCGATAGGACGGACTCCGAGATCGAATCCCGCAACCTATACGGGTGTCTTTGACTTGATAAGAGACCTTTTTGCGGCAAGTACTGACGCAAAGGCAAGAGGCTATAAAAAGGGGCGTTTTTCCTTCAATGTAAAGGGAGGACGCTGTGAAGCCTGTGCCGGTGACGGAATAGTCAAGATAGAAATGCACTTTCTGCCTGATGTATACGTTCCCTGCGAGGTCTGTCATGGACAGCGCTACAACCGCGAGACCTTAGAAGTCCGCTACAAGGGAAAGAATATATATGAAGTTCTTGATATGACGGTTGAAGATGCGCTTAAATTCTTCGAAAATCAGGAGTCAATCAGGAGAAAAATTCAGACCCTTTATGACGTCGGACTGGGCTACATAAAGCTTGGACAGCCTTCGACAGAGCTTTCGGGCGGTGAAGCACAGAGAATAAAACTCGCCACCGAGCTTTCGAAGAGAGGAACGGGCAAAACCATCTATATCCTTGATGAACCCACAACCGGTCTGCATTTCGAAGACGTAAAGAAGCTTACAGATATCCTTTACCGTCTTTCAGAGAGCGGCAACACAGTAGTCGTCATTGAGCACAATCTTGATGTCATAAAATGTGCCGACTATATCATAGACATGGGACCTGATGGCGGCGACGGCGGAGGAACGGTAGTAATTGCCGGTACCCCGGAAAAAGTCGCCAAGAGCAGAAAGAGTTATACAGGAAAATATATTAAAAAGATGCTCGCCAAAAGGTAAAGCATAAATAAATAGTAACCCAAAAGAAATATGAAGGGTTTTTTGATAATCCTTAAGCTTGCGGCGTTACACACAGAAAGTCATCTGAAAAAAGAAAAAACGTACACAAAAAAATACACAAAAACCTAAATATTTTAATCAACCCCGCCGATATATAAAATAGTAATCGGTGGGGTTTCTTTTTGTGATATTTTTATAAAAAATCAATTTAATATTGTAAATGCGACAGATTTAGGTATAATAATAA
>CAJOPI010000258.1 GCA_905236275.1 uncultured Lachnospiraceae bacterium
TGCTTGAAAATATCAGGTATGCGCTTGCAAAAGAGAACATAGATATTGCTTATGAACACCTGGATGTAATGGTAAAAAAAGAGGATTGATTATCAGAGAACTTTCAAAAAAAGAAATGGCAATGGGGATGCTGCGAATAGAAAGCTTATGCGTGACTTTAGGATATATATGGCAGTAGGTGGGATGCCGCAAGCTGTGGATGCCTATAATTAGAAAGAATAATTTAGATGCAGTGGACAAGGTCAAAAGAGAGATAATAAACCTATACATGGATGATCTTAGGAAAATTGATAGTTCAGGAAGGCTGTCCAATATGTACCTGTCTGTTCCCACACAGCTCGCATTGAATAAAAAGAAGTTTGTAGTGTCGGCAGCAACGGGTAAGCAGAAGACACAAAAAGATAATGAACGAATATTTGATTTGATAGACTCGAAGATGGTATTGCCATGTTATCATATTACAAAGCCGGATATCTCTCTTTCACAGACAAGGGAGTTTGATGTCTTTAAGCTATATTTATCCGATATAGGATTGTTTACAACTATGATTTTTAATGATGCAGAAAATTCAGGTAAGGATATTTATAAAAAACTCTTAAGCGATAAGATTGATGCAAATTTAGGGTATCTATATGAAAATGTTGCAGCACAGATTTTGGCATCCAAGGGAAGGAAACTGTATTATCATACATGGCTTAAAGAAAATTCTTCCCATTACTTCGAGGTGGATTTTTTGATTGCGGAAAATAATAAAGTTATTCCAATCGAGGTGAAATCATCATCTGCCAGAAATCACAGTTCTATAGATGAGTTTGAGAAAAAGTATTCAAAATGTGTTGGAAGGCGTTATCTGTTCTCTCAAAAAGACCTGGCAAAAAATGGAACCCTGCTGTTAAGACCTGTTTACATGCTGCAGTTTATGTTCGAGTAAAAATAACAATGCGTGCAAAGGACATTTCCTTATTGCCTTTTTTTAGGAGAAATGCTATTATATTCCAAAATGTTGATACAGACTACATTTTTACACTCCAAAATGTTGATGCAGACTACATTTTTACATTCCAAAATGTTGATAATTTGCAATTTTGACAACGGCATATCTTCGGGAGGTGGAGCATGCTAAAACGAAAGGCATTGCAGCAGCTAAAATATTGGGCGGGGCATAAGGATAAAAAGTGCCTCGTGCTTCAGGGAGCCAGGCAAGTTGGAAAAACATATATAATAGAGCGTTTTGCGGAAGAAAGCTACGAGGAATTAGTTGAAATTAATTTTAAAGAAATGCCTTCCGCGATGGAAATATTTTCTGGTGACTTGACGGTTGACAATATGGTTATGGCACTTCGTTTCCGATTTCCTGATAAGAGGATTGTTCCGGGGAAGACGCTCATTTTTCTGGATGAGATTCAGGAATGTGAACAGGCCATAACCTCGCTTAAGTTTTGGGCTATGGACAATAGATATGACGTAATTGCTTCGGGGTCGCTTTTAGGCATTGATTACAACAGGGCATCATCTTACCCGGTTGGCTATGTTGAAATACAGCGGATGCATGGTCTGGACTTTGAAGAATTTTTATGGGGATTGGGAATTGGCGGGGAACTGATTGCATCGATTCAGTCATATTTAGAGCAAAGGAAGCCGGTGCCGGAGTTTGTCAATAACCAGATGATGGGATATTACAGGACGTATATTGCTACCGGGGGAATGCCGGAGGTGATTCAAAAGTATATTGATACCAAGGATTTTAGAGAGGTAAATGCCATTCAAAAAAATTTACTCCAAGGCTACTTGTATGATATTGCGCATTATGCAAAGGCTGAGGAAAAAATAAAGGCAGAAAAATGCTATCTGACGCTCGCAAGGCAGCTGCTTGACAAAGAAAATCATAAATTCCAATACAAGGAAATAGAGCATGGCGCACGTGCCCAAAAGTATTATTCCAGCATAGAGTGGCTGCTTAGGGCGGATATAGTTCAGCTATGCAATCTTGTAACTGATGTCAGATATGATTTGGAGGATTATTCGAGGGACGATTTTTTTAGGGCTTACACCACGGATTTGTCGCTTTTGATTGCAATGAAGGATTTCTCCTTGAAACAGCACATAGTCGAAAATACCCTGTCGGGCAATACGAAGGGGGGATTATATGAATGCGCGGTAGCTGATGCCCTGCTCAAAAAGGGCTATTCACTTTATTATTATAAAAACGAATCTGCAAAAAGAGAGATTGACTTTATTATACAGGTGGACGGACAGGTCGTGCCTATTGAAGTAAAAAGTGGAAATGGGCGCGCAAATTCGCTGAATGCGATATTTAAGAAGAATGAAGGTATTTCTTATGGATATAAGTTTGTTGATGGCAATATAGGAGACGGAGAAGGAAGGATTATAACGCTTCCCTTGTATATGGCTGCGTTTATATGAATGCTGATACATCCCTTAACATCCTTTGAAATTTCATACATTTCCCAAAACACGGAAATTCTCGCTTACGGCTGGCAGAGTGGCTACGCCCCTTGCCCAGATAGAATATAGAAAAGCTTATGAATGCCAGCATTCAAAGCTTTCTATATTCTATCTGCTGAACCAATGTCAGTAAGTTAAGGAGTGATATATTTAGATGAATCCTTTTATTTTAAATTGAATAAAATTTAATCGCTATTAATGGTTGGAAATAGAACTTTAGAAGGGTGGCTTTCAAAATGAGCTGTCTGGAGACGGCTGTAATGCCTGTCGTTTCGTATGGGAATAAGCTCTCTTTCCAACCGGCTAA
>CAJOPI010000259.1 GCA_905236275.1 uncultured Lachnospiraceae bacterium
CTTGTATAAACTTCCACTTGCTGCGTTATCGTCAATCAGCGTAGCTCGCTACGCTTCATTCCTCTTCCTTGCAATTGAAAGTTTATACTGCGCAATTGTACATGTTATTTATCTACAGTTCCTAAAAAACATCATGGAGGAAAAACGAATGAAGATTTCGGACAGCATAAGGTACGTTGGTGTGGACGATAAGACGATTGATTTATTCGAGAGCCAGTATATCGTTGAAAATGGTGTGTCTTATAATTCATATCTGATTTTGGACGAAAAAACAGCCGTTATGGATACTGTTGATTCAAGAGGAATGGAGGAATGGAGCAAAAAGCTTGAAGGTGAACTTGAGGGCAGAAAGCTTGACTACATTGTGGTTCAACACATGGAGCCCGACCATTCCGGTTCGCTTGAAGAGGCATTGAAAAAATATCCTGAGGCTGTCGTGGTTGGAAATGCCAAGACTTTTCAGTATATAAGTCAGTTCTTTGAAACAGATATCTCTGACAGAAAGCTTGAAGTAAAAGAAGGTGACGAGCTTTCGCTTGGGAAACACAGCCTTAAATTCTTTATGGCTCCGATGGTGCACTGGCCTGAGGTAATGATGACCTATGAGGCTTCGGAAAAGGTATTTTTCTCGGCAGACGGCTTTGGGAAATTCGGTACGCTTGATACTGATGAGGACTGGGCTTGCGAGGCGAGAAGATATTATTTCAATATCGTAGGTAAATACGGTGCGCAGGTTCAGGCGGTTCTTAAAAAGGCAGCGACGCTTGAAATAGAGAAGATACTTCCGCTTCATGGACCGATTCTTACGGAAAACCTGAATTATTATATTGACCTTTATAATACATGGTCTTCCTATAAGCCGGAGAAGAAGGGCGTGTTCATCGCTTATGCCTCGATTCATGGAAATACAAAGAAGGCAGCGGAGGTACTTGCCGACAAAATCCGTTCACTCGGAGAAGAGAAGGTTGCGATTGCGGATTTAAGCCGCTCGGACATTGCGGAATGCGTTGAAGACGCTTTCAAATATGACAGAATGGTTCTCTGTGCTGCAACCTATGACGGCGGAGCATTTGTACCTATGGAGGATTTCCTGCATCATCTGCAGATAAAGACTTACCGTAACCGCACAGTCGGACTTCTGGAAAACGGTACATGGGCACCTATGGCGGCAAAGGCTATGAAAACTTATCTTGAAGGAATGAAGGATATCAAAATCCTTGAAGAGACAGTTTCTATAAAATCAACATTAAGGAAAGAAAACGACGAGGCTATGAACGCTCTTGCGAAGGCTATAGTTGACGCAGGGGTATGAAATCGGCATGAAACAGTTTTTACATGAAATAGTTCATAATCTCGAAAGAGGCGGACGAAGCTTTATTTATATGCTTAAATGGTTCGTCATTGCACTTATAACCGGCAGCCTTGTCGGAGCGGTGAGTCTGGCTTTTTCCTGGCTTGATGGCAGAGCCAACAGTTTCAGGGCGGAAAATCCATGGATATTGTATTTTCTGCCGCTTGCCGGTGTAATAATTGTCTTTCTCTATCACAGGGCGGGAGCCAGAAAACCGGGAGGAACAAATAAGGTCATCTCTACCTTACAGGCAGACGGAAGGCTGCCTGTGAGGATGTCCGGACTGATATTTGTTTCGACTATACTCACGCACCTCTGCGGAGGTTCGGTCGGAAGGGAAGGAGCGGCACTTCAGCTTGGAGGCTCGCTCGCGGCAAGCTCTTATTCCATTCCGGATAAATGGCTCGACGAGAATGACAAGAGGGTAATTATAATGTGCGGCATGAGCGCGGCGTTTTCGGCAATATTCGGAACGCCGATTGCGGCGGCGATATTTCCCATGGAAGTCATAAGTATTGGAATTATGCAGTATTCGGCACTTTTTCCCTGTTTTATAGCTTCCTTTGTGGCTTCAAGATTTGCCCTCTTTCTGGGCTTCGACAGTGAGACGATTGCGGTTCTTCGAACTCCGGCTGATACGGTTCGATATCCGGCTATCATCATTTTGATGTCGGTATGTGTTGCCATAGTCAGCGTTATCTTTGTAATAATGCTGAAAAACAGCCATAAATTTTTCGCGACAAAGCTTAAAAACCAGTATATTGCGGTAATCGTCGGTGGTGTGCTTGTCGTGGCACTGACAATTCTTGTCGGTAATACCGATTATAATGGCGCGGGCATGGAAGTTATTACGCGCGCGGTCAAGGGCGATGTGGTCTGGTACGCGTTTATCGCAAAAATGATTTTTACTTCCATAAGCATCGGTTCGGGCTACAAGGGCGGTGAAATCGTACCGTCATTCTTTATTGGGGCGACCTTCGGCGCATGGTTCGCATCGTTGACAGGCATACCGACTTCGATAGCTGCAGCCTGCGGAATGGCTGCAATGTTCTGCGGAGTGACAAACTGCCCGATAACCTCGCTCTTAATTACCTGTGAGCTTTTCGGCTTTAACGATACGGTTTATTTTCTTTTAGCGATTGCGGTCAGCTATGTGATGAGTGGATACATGAGTCTCTATTCTACCCAGAGGATAATGTATTCCAAGTTAAAGACAAGATTTATCAATAAGAGCGTCAAGGACGACTTTGATGATTTTGACTGAATGGAATTATTTGATGATGCCAGGGTCATAAAGTCATTCACCCACTGGCAAGCAAGCTTGCCATGGATGATGACTTTTGACCCTGACATCATTAAATTTTAGTAAAACAGCTGTTTCCTTGATTTCAATCAGTTTACAATCTTTACTAAATATGTTAATATTGTCGTGCGGTAGTTAGTGTATAATACTCATATGAAAAAGAACTTCGCGGATTCCGTTTAACGAATTTGTTGCTCTTTGGATAAATTCGTTAGCGGCTATTTTGATGTACGGAGTTTTGTTTTTGTGAGTATTTACACTTAAAATACTAACTTTTATAAAAGGTAGGAGGAATTATTAAATGGCAAGATTTAAAAAGACCATGGATGGTAACGAGGCTGCTGCACATGCCGGTTATATCTTTACCGAAGTTGCAGCTATCTACCCTATTACACCTTCATCACCTATGGCAGAGCACACAGATGAGTGGGCTACACAGGGCAGAAAGAACATTTTCGGCAATACCGTAAAAATGGTC